>JAAXIE010000062.1 GCA_012270525.1 Dehalococcoidia bacterium
AGGCCGATGAGGTAGCCCACCAGCATTGCCACGCTGGAGCCACGGCCACGGCCCGGCGGGGCTTCCTCGATGGGCACCTCGGGGTCGACCAAGCCCAGTTCCACCTGCACCTCGCGGGCCATGCGGATGATGTCGTGGTACAGCAGGAAGAACCCTGCGAGGCCATGCTTGCCGATAAGGCGGAACTCCTCTTCCAAACGGCGCTCCACCCTGGGGGTGATGGAGCCATAGCGACGCATCGCCGCTTGGCGACATATTTCCTGCAGGTAGGTATCGGGGGTGTGGCCGGGAGGCACCGGATGGTCGGGGAAGCGGTAATCAAGGTCTCTGGTGAGGTCGAAGGCGCAGCGTTCGGCAATGGCCAGGGTGGAGGCAACGGCTTGGGGGCAGCCGTCGAACAGGGCGTACATCTCCCCAGCCGACTTAAGATAGAACTGGTTGTTGGGGCGGCGCTGCTGGTGGGTATCTTCCAGGGAGCGGCATTCCCTGATGGCTACCAAGCAGTCCTGCAGGCGATGACGTTCCGGCAGGTGGTAGTGGACGTTGTTGGTGGCCACCACCCCTGCACCCAGTTCCGTAGCCAAGGCCAGCAGGCGTCGGTTGCGCGCGGTGTCGCCGTTGACCAGGTTCTGCTGGAGTTCGAGGAAGTAGTTGCCGGGGCCGAACCATTCCATGTGGAGCCGTGCTGCGTCTCCGGCTTCCTCCATCCTGTCTTCGGATGCCAGCTGGGGCACCTCGCCCTGGGGGCAGCCGGAGAGGGCGATGAGTCCCCCGGCATGCTCCGGCAGCATACGGGGGTCGAGCCGGGGATGGCGTCGCTGGCTGAAGATGTGAGCTGACGAGATGAGGCGGCACAGGTTGGCATAGCCCTGGCGCGTCTCCGCCAGCAGGGTCAGGTGGTGTTCAGCGGGAGGAACCTGCTGGGACGCTCCCGTTCCGGCGGCACTGGAAACAGTGACCTCGGCCCCGATGATGGGTTGGATTCCCAGGGAGCGGGCAGTGCGGGCGAACTCCATGGCCCCGCTGAGGTTATCGTGGTCGGTGAGGGCCAAGGCGGGATAGGCCAGTTCCGAGGCCCGGGCCAGCAACTCATGGGGGAACGACGCTCCTTCCAGGAAGGAGAAGTTGCTGTGGCAGTGCAGTTCGACGTAACCCTTCCAGTTCGCTGGCGAGGCTGGAATGTTGCTTCCGCCTGCTTCGAGGTTTCCGGGGTCTGCTTTGATGCGCATTTTCGACTCACATCTGTGGCGGAATTGGGCGTGGAGGCACTGGGCAAGTCATCTTTGTTGCCGGTTTATGCTTTTTGCTCGTACCACTCGTCGCTGGACAGGTCGTGAAACAGGGTGGCGATGGCTCCCCCGTCCAGTATGATTTCGTAGTAGACGCGGTGGATGGGCTGCTCCCGCCACCACTCGTCGTCGATACGCCAGAAGTCGCGCACCCTCTCGACTGGTTGCCAGCGTCGCCGCAGCAACACACGAACGGGGAGACCCTGGGGGTTGGCTTCGACTTGGACGGGCTTGGGCTGGTTCAGGAATCGCAGGGAGCGAAGGCCATCCGCCTCTCCGGTATTCGTGACCATGGTTCGACCTCGCGCAAACGGTAGATGGGCTTGTGCCCTTCCAGCACCTCCAGTTGGGCCAAGGCTTCCCGCAGCCTCTCCCGTTGTCGCACCTCGGGCAACAGGCTGCCTTGGCGTCCAGCCTCGCCTGTGAGCCCGGAAAGGGTCAGATGCATGGCTTCCAGAGGTCCGGGCAGGGTGATTTCGGAAAGGGCCCGTTTGACCGGGCCGGAGGCATGGGCGGCATCGCTGGCTGGAGGCCAGAAGGCCACCCGACGACGCCACAGACCGCCATCGTGCACTGCACCCTCGAAGAGGGCGGCTCTGGCAGCCCGGCCATGCACTGCCTGGTGACGAAAGGCACGGTGCAGCAGCCTTTCGGCCCCCAGGAGGACTGTGGCCAGCACCGTGGTGGGGGCGTCGAAGGTCAGCGAACTGGAAACGATCTGCTCTTGGACACGGCGCACCAACGGGCGCTGGTCCACACCAGTGGCCAGTTCCCAAGCCAGCTTGCCTTGGGGGCCGAACTCCGCCTGCATAGGACCCAATCCCACGGCAGCCACCTGCCCCAGTGTATGCAGGCCAAAGCCCACCAGTCGCTGCTTGATGCGCCACTCGACGGGCAGAAGTGCGACGGGGGCTTCGCGCAGAAAGGAGGTCGCGTCGCCTTCTACGCAATTGGCGCCACCCCGGCTTGCCCAGGTCGCAGCTACGAAGGAGGCGAACCTGTTGGGACCCAGTCCCACCTGCACCTGAAGCCATGGCGGGGTGGCATTGAGGAGGGTCACGGCGACCTTTGCCTGACCGCCGTAGAGCTTGTCCAAGCCCCTGATGTCCATGCAGGCTTGACCCAGTGCGGTATCTTCCAAAGCGATGCAACGCTCTTCGAGGGAGTCGAGCACGTCGGACCAAGCATGACGACAGGCTTCCATGTCGGCGTCGACCACCACGGCCCCCCTGCAGAGGCCCACTGCTTCTTCCAGGGGCATGCCGGGTTGCACGCCCTGGGCCAGGGGGCTTGCATCGAGCACGGTGCGTTGGCGGGTGATCAGGACCAAGGGCTGACCGGCCAGTTGGGGTTGCTGGCGCAGTTCGACTTGAATAGGGAAATGGGGTGCAAGAAAACAGGCGATATCCATAGAACAACCCCCTCCCAAAGGTTGGAGGGGTAAGTTACAGCGGCACCGGAGACGGGGGCAATGGCCGAATGTCAGGCCTTCAGTTTGAGAAAAAACCTAGCTTTTTCTAGGATGGTTCTAAAACTGGATGTTGGGGAGTTGGATTGCAGCTTTCGCCGCAATGGCAGAGGACCCTGGGCCGCGGGATTCGGGCACTATGGAGTCGGGGGAGTGGCCTTTCTGCCAGCACGGGGATGAATGGGAGCCATCCTCATCCTGATCTTCTGTGCAGAGGCTTCTCAGTTCGCGCGGTACTGGCCTATGGGCGAAACTACTGGAATCGACACCAACGTGTTCTTGGTTGGGACTTCCACGGCTTCCAAGTCGCTGGGGGGAGAAA
Source organism: Dehalococcoidia bacterium (assembly GCA_012270525.1). The sequence goes on from JAAXIE010000062.1 coordinate 3,080, forward strand.
CGACGGCTCCGTCCTGTCCGTACTCGGCCATGACTTCAAAGTAGTCCCGCAGAGATTCCTCGGCGTGGGCCAGGGCCTCCTCGAAGGTGTTTCCCATCGCAACCGTGCCAAGAATGTCGGGAAATACGACACCATAAGCCCCAGCCTCATCGTCCCACTCAACAAGAGCCGGATAGCTCGCCATCGACCGACCTCCTATTCCCAACCTGCTTGCTTGGCGATTGAAAGGGCTGTCCCTCTGGCCAGTGTATGGTGACGCGGCAGGCTGATCGTCTTCACAGAGTCCGGATGCTTGTAGATGTCGTGGTTGCCGCCATGCCGCACCCGTAGCCAGCCTTCTCGTTCCAGTCTCCGCTGAATCCTCTGCCTATTAGTCTCCACGGACTACATTACGCCAAAGCCACTATACCTGCCAGTGTTCGGGGAGAACAGGTTCGGAGAAGCCCATGTGGCGGGTGATCCACTGCTCGGTGTCGAGGCCGTCCTTGTAGGAGGAGTGCTGAGAGGCCCGCACCTCACCCTGGCCGAGGAGGTCACCCAGAGGGGCCAGCACTTCGTTGGTCATGGGCCCGCCGAGACCTCCCTCGGCGACAAGGGTGGGGACGTTCACATCGGGGGCGAACCAGCGCAGGTCGAAGCGGTTGAGGGTGTCGTGAACGGCATCCTTCTTTTCGGGGTGGAGGCGCAGGTAATCGTTCAACTCTTCCAGGGGATAGGCCTCGGTGTTCGGGGCCAGTTCGGGGGTGCGGTAGAAGAGGGCGGGGTTGCAGACCACGTGGGTGGCGCGGGAGGTCAGAGCGGCGGCAATGATGGCGAGGTCGTTGCCCATGGCAACCACACGGCTGGGGTCGACTTCAGGTCGGCTGACGAGGTACTCCAGCCCGCGGCAGCAGTCGGCCACGATCCCGCGGAAGACGTAGGTCTGAGGATCGTCGATACCCTCGGTGTACCAGCCTGGAATGTCGGCGGTATAGGGCTGGTTGGCCATGCGCGAGCCTCGGACGCCAACCGAGAGGGTGACGTAGCGGCCCCGGAGTCCGTTGGGGGCGCCTTGTGGTATGGGTTCCACCACGGTTGCATAGCGGGGCAGGTAGCACCTTGCAGGGAAGGGACCGTCGCCGTGGGGAATGCTGAGGTAGGCGAATATGCGATAGGGACCGGTGGAGGTCAGGCGTAAGGTGTAACAGTCGGCATAGTCGGTGGAGCGGATGGGATGGGGTTCCACTTCGGGTGATGGCGGGAGGGCGGCTAACTCATCCATGACCTGCTGCCAGTAGCTCCGGAAATCGGCAGGGGGAGCTTGATTCTGCTGGGTCAAGTGGTTCCTCCGTGTACGGGGCTTCCGGGCTGGGACGTACGAGTGGTATGCGCCATGCTTCCTGGGGGATCACACAGGGTCGCGCTGGCCCTTGAGGTGTTTTTCGAAGAAG
>JAAXIE010000252.1 GCA_012270525.1 Dehalococcoidia bacterium
TGCGTGCATCTACGGGGAGTAACAGAGGCCAACCCCTGCAAGCAGTGGATGGCAGTTAGCAGGGTTCAATTATAGTAATGCGCTACTATTGGTGTCAACACTCCCGCAGTTCCAGAATTGTCCGTCCTGACCATCAAAGCTATGGCTAGTGAGGGCTAAGACCCAAACTATTGCCCCTCATCTGCGGTGTACATCGCCCGCAGGAGGCCGAACTGGCTCGTGCCGATGTTGGCGAGCATGGTGTTCACGCTTGGGGGCATGAGGGTGCAGGTGTGGATGTCGCGGAAGGCCCTCTCAATGGGGAAGGACTTGGAGGCAGCGCGTCCCCCCACCAATCGCAAGGCCTCCTGGGTCGCCATCGTGGCGGCCTCGGTGCTGAGGTATTTCGTCTTGGAGGCCAACAGGCCGCGGGTAACCACGTCGGCGTCGTCCCACTGGGAGGCGCAGTGGTGCAGCATGAGCCGGGCTGCCTCTAGGTGTATGACAATGTTGGCGATGTCGCGCTGGGTTCCCGGATCATGACTGATGGGCAGGGGGTCGGGCAGATACCGAGCCTCAACGCAATAGTTGGTGGCATGCTGCAAGGCACCCCAGGCAGCCCCAAGGAATATGGCAGCGTAGCCAAGGCTGAAGAACTCCACCACCCCAACACCAAGAGGCTCCCCCGGCTTGCCCAGCACCATATCTTCCCCAATGCGACAGTCGTCGAACTGTACCGCAGGGCTCACGGTGCCTCGCATCCCAAGGGTGTTCCAGTCACTCACCACGGTCATGCCGGGTGTATCGGCAGGCACCACGGCGAGGGTCATATTATGCAACATGTCATCTGACCCCTCCGACGTACACCAGACCATGTAGTAAGACGCGGCCCCGGCCATGGTGCAGAAGGTCTTTTGCCCGGAGACGCGATATCCGTCATCATCTCGGTGTATGCCCACGGTGACGAAGGGATGACGGGTGAAGCTGGTGCCACGCTCAGCTGCCCAGCTTCCGAACAGCTTGCCGTGGCCCACCACTTCGGGGTAGAAGCGGGCCTGCTGCTCCGCAGTGCCCAGGTGAGAGATGAAGCGTTGCACGGTATTGTGCATGTGAAGGGTCATGGCGGTGTTGGTGCAACCCTGCGCGATCTCTTCCACGGCCATGACATAGGTCAGGGCATCCACGTTCAGACCCCCATACTCTTCGGGGACAGTCATGGTGAGCAGCCCCGCTTGCCAGAGGTCATGCCAACTCTCCAAGGGGGAGAGTATTTCAGCGTCGTAGCGGGCAGCCCTGGGAGCGATGCTCTGCTGCGTCACCTCACGAGCGCGATTGACCACCTTCATATCGGGCAGCGTCGATGGCGTAGTCATGGATTACCTCGTAGCGGTTCCGGCGTACCGGTCCGAGCTTACCGCACCAGTCTTGAGGGGTCACTTCCTAGCAAGGGACTCACGGAATGTAGAGGCGAATAGGTTCGGCAGTCCGCCAGTATGGATAAACACCACGGTATCGTCAGGACCAACAAGACCTTCCCGGATGTGGTCCATCAGACCGGCTAGGGCTTTTCCGGTGTACACCGGGTCTAGTATCAGGGCCTCGGTCTGCGCTGCCAGCTTGATGGCTTGGGCACTCTCGGTCGTAGGTGCAGCGTACTCGCCACCGATGTAGTCATCCCAGTGCTGGAAGTCACCGGGTTGCAGCCCGTCAGGAAGCCCCAGGATATCCCGCACCTCCTGACCGTATTCCAGCATCATGTTGCCCAAGTTATTGCGGTCACCGGAAGAGATGCTCCGCACCCTCCACGGGTAGCCCAAGAGCTTGGTAGCAAGCGCTACGCCAGCCATCGAAGTTCCAGCGACACCGTAGACGTAGGTGGGCTGAATACCATGCTCTGCCAATTGAGTCGCCAGTTCCATGGTGGCTTCCAGGTAGCCGATGGTTCCTGCTACGCGGGCGAATGGCTGTTGGTGATACACATAGGGAGTGTATCCCTCTTCCTGGAGTTGGCGAGCGATGCGCTCACCAGCCTGACTTGCCTCTTCCCGGTCCATGGTTTCCACGAAATGGAGCTCCGCACCCATCAGGTGCTCCAGGAGAAGGTTGGCTTCCATGGGTTTGCCGACGCCTCCTCGCACAACCAGCGCATAGCGGACACCGAGTTTGGCGCAGGCTGCTGCCATGATACGGGCATCGTTGGACTCCCAGCGGTTCATGTTGACGTAGGCGTCGCAGCCCTTGGCCCGCAGGTCGCCCATGCGGAACTCCAGATGCCGTCCCTTGTTGCCTCCGAACGCCAGTCCGGTGAGGTCATCTCGCTTCATCAGGACTCGCGTGCCGCCAAGGGCCTGCGAAAGCCGTGGGCACTCCTCCAAAGGGGTGGGCAGGAATGCGATCCGCTCTCTGGGAAGCCGGTGGATGGCTTCGGTGAGGGCCTGCTCGCTCATCATCGCTGGTGGCACGTCACGCGCCTCCGTGGGATAGCTTGGAGCCTTGTACTTTCGTTGGACGATTATAGCGGAAGCCACGACTCCGGTCTGTCTTCTGGCGCAGTCCCCTGTGACCGGTGGGCTATCCCGACTTTGCCGGATGCTACCTCCTCCATAAAGGCCTCTTGGATAATGCCTGAATGGCAACCGTGAAAGGGGCGATCCTTAGCTTTGTGCTATCCTACCCAGTGCAATGCGAACCCATAAGGAACTCCGGCCCAAAGGTAC
>JAAXIE010000183.1 GCA_012270525.1 Dehalococcoidia bacterium
GATGTCGTAGGGAACCCTTCGCCTCTCCAAGGTTGCCTCCCGGGAATCATATATTGCGTAGCTGGAGCGGGGATCGCCGTCGCGGGGTTGTCCAACGCCTCCTGGGTTGACAACGGACCGGGTCTCGCTGATGGGGAGGGGGGAGTTTTCAGGGAACTCCAGGAATTCGGGCCGGCTTCCTGGTCGCTCACGGCAGATGAAGGGCATGTGGGAGTGGCCTACCAAGCAGTAGGTCGTCTGCATCAGCTGCATCGAGGCTTGGGCAGCTTCCACGGAGACAAGGTACTCCCAGAGCGGCTCGCGCAGGCTACCGTGGACTACCGTGAACAAGTCCTCCTCCAAGTTCAGGGTCATTGGCAGGGATGCGAGGAACTGGAGGTCATCTTGGTCGAGTTGGCGGGTGGTCCATTGGGCTGCATGGGCGGCGACGGGATTGAAATTGCTGGTGCTGATCACACCCGATACCGCAGCATCGTGGTTGCCAGCGACGCAGTGGAAGTCGTGGGACCGCAGGACTTCGAGGCACTTCGCGGGGTCGGGGCCGTAACCTACAACGTCTCCCATGCACCAGACCTGTTCGAAGTCACCGCAATCGGCGAAGATCGCCTCAAGGGCCTCAAGATTCGAATGGATATCTGCTAGCAACAGGGCTTTCAAGGGTCATCCTCTCAGTTAAAGTTTGTGCCGGAAATCGAAGGGCGCGCGGGTTGCTGGTGTTACTTGGGGGAAGCTAGCCCCGGATGAGGTGCAGGCAATCGAGGGCCTTGCGGGTGTCGCTGGCAACCCGGGCTGGGTCACAGGAACCGACGCGTCGCTTGAAGAGCCAGTATGTGAACTCCTTCTTCTCGGTGAGCGATAGGGAGTCCCCTTGGGTATAGCCCTTCTTCTCGCGGAAGGTGTGCAGGAGGTTAGTGGACGTATCGTTGTAGAGACGCATCCAAGCGATGTCTTCGGTCTGGGGTTCCTGGGTGATGCCGCGACCGCGGGAACGATGCTCCTTCTGCACTTCCTGCTCGACGGCCAACTGAAGGGCTTCCTCCACTACGACGCCGTACCAGTAGTTGGTGTAGGCGCGGAATTTGGTGAAGCCGAGCAACGCTTCCAACTCCCCGTCCAACGGGTCCTGGGAAAGCTTGCCATGAAAGAGCAGTTCTTCCTGTTCATCCTGCGGGACCAAATCGCTTATCTCGAAACACAGCCTTTCCGCCAGTAGGAGCCAGTCGAAAGCCTCTTCTGCGACGAGGTAGATGTAGGTGCGGCCGTGTAACTCCTCCGCTGCCTGGGTCCACATGCTGGCGGCTTCCAACAGGGCAAGGCCCCAATCCCTGCCTTGGGATACCTGTTCCCGGAGATTGCGGATGACCTCGGCAGATTCCGGGTTCAGGCTTGGGTGCTGTTGGGGGGCACCGCTGGTGACGGGTCTCTTCTTCCGGGCTGAGGTGGCCATCTAGTCGAGCCCAGCGAACACCCGCATGCGTTGTGGCTTAGGGGTGGAGAGGAAGGCTTGGAACCGCTCCAAAGGCAGGGTGTTCAGGACGTTATGGGCCTCGCACCAGCCGCGGCGGGCTATGGCCACGCCGAACCGCATCGCTTCGGGTTCGTCCGTGGAGTGGGCGTCGGTATTGATGATGAGGGGCACCCCCAGTTCGCGGGCACGGGTGATGTGGGTGTCCTTGAGGTCCAATCGCCAAGGCGAGGCGTTGACCTCCATGGCCGTCCCAGTCTCGGCTGCGGCTTCCAGGAGGGCTTCCATGTCGACTTCCACGGCGTCGCGGGTGCCCAGGATACGGCAGGTGGGATGACCGATGGCGGTGACGTGAGGGTCCCGCATTGCGCTGATGATGCGGGCGGTCATCTTCTCGCTGTCCTGTCCCATGGCCGAGTGCACCGAGGCGATGACGACGTCCAGTTCGGCAAGCACGTCATCAGGGTAGTCCAAGCGACCGTCGGCCCTGATATCCACCTCGGAGCCGTGGAACAGCTTGATGGGGCAGCCATGCTGGACTGTCTGCAGAACGTTGCGCTGCTGTCGCAGCCTCTCGATGCTCAGCCCGTTGGCGACTCCGAGCCCTTGGGAGTGGTCGGTGAGGGCCATGTACTCATAGGCCTTGGCCGAGAGGGTTTGCACCATCGCCTCGATGGTATCGCGCCCATCGCTCCAGTTGCTATGGATGTGCAGGTCTCCCCGGATGTCGCTTGTCTCCACGAGGTGTGGCACAGCGTTTCGGGAGGCCAAGTCCAACTCCCACATTCCTTCCCGCACCTCGGGCGGAATGAGGGGAAGGCCGAGGCGTCCATAGAACGAGGCCTCGTCGGGGAATTTCTCCAGATCTCCCGTTTCCAGAACGGTGATGCCGTACTCGTTCAGAGACAGCCCCCGTTGCACGGCGTACTCGCGGAGCCGGACGTTATGTTGCTGACTGCCGGTGAAGTACTGGATGAGGGCACCATAGGAGCCGTCGTCCACGATGCGGAGATCCACCTGGATACCGGGCTCCACGACGACGCTGGTCTTCTTGGGGCCCTTTACCAGCACCTGTCGTACCGACGGAAGGGAGGCGAGGGCATCCATGACAAGGACTGTTTCTGGTGCAGTGCCCATGATGTCGATGTCACCGATTGTTTCCTGCCAACGACGGAGGCTCCCGGCGTATTCCATCTGGCGCACCCCTGGGCAGGCCTCGCGGAGCGACTGGATAATCGATTCGGCGATGGGCAGGGCTTCGCCTATGGGCGTTCTCCCATCCCTGTTGCGCAGGGAGCGGATGTGACGGAGGATGTTCTCGCCGGTCTTCTCGCCCATGCGGGGCAGCCCCGACAGTTTGCCCGCAAGAATGGCGCTCTCCATCTCTTCGACCGTGCTGGCACCGAGTTCGGTTGCTATGAGCATAGCCGTCTTGGGGCCGATACCGGGCACGTTCATCAGCGTGAGCACGCCGGGCGGGAGTTCCGCCGCCAGCTTCTCGTAGGTCTGCATCCTGCCGGTGGTGACCAGTTCCTTGATCTTCTGGCTGATGGCCGAACCGACACCCGGGATGGTCCTGAGGTCTACGTCGTCCCTGACGGCTTTCTCGAGGGAGAGGGATAGCTGTTCGATGGTGCGGGCCGCCCGCTGATATGCGCGCACCTTGAACACGACCTCTCCCTTCATCTCGGAGAGGATGGCCAGGTCGTGGAAGGCTTGCGCTATCTCGCTGTTGTCCATGCGTGTTCAAGGTGCCTGTGGGTGAAAGGCATGGGAGAGGGTGCAGGATGTGGTGCCTAGCCGCCCATCCCGTGACATCGCTTGTACTTCTTCCCGCTGCCACAGGGGCAGGCATCGTTTCGGCCAACCTTGCGGCTACCCGGTGCAGCGTTCTTGTTCTTGGGGTTCACCTTGGCCATGGGGCTCGCCTGCGCCGATTGGGCCGATGAACCGGTGGCGGGCCCCAGAGAGGCTTGATAGACGGAACGGGCCACGTCACTCTGCACCTTCTGCAGCATCTCCTGGAACATACGGTGCCCTTGGGTCTTGTACATCACCAAGGGGTCGCGTTGGCCGACGGCATGCAGCCCAACTCCCTGGCGGAGGCCTTCCATGGAAGTGAGATGGTGCACCCAGTGGACATCAATTGAGCGCAGCATGAGCAGCCTTTCGAGGATGCGCATGTTCTCGTCGCCCAGGTCCTGCTCGCGGCTGGAATAGGTCTGGTCAGCGTGCTCCAGCAGCAACTGTTCCACGTCTGACGGAGATAGTTGCTGCAGAGCCTCCTCGTCGTCGAGGTCAGGGGGGAGGTTGGGGAACACCACGCGCAGGTCAGCCACGAGGCCGGGGTAGTTGCGCTCCTCGGAATCGCGCTCCGACATATGGCGGTGCACCAGTTCGGAAAGCTCGTTGCGCACCAGCGATCCCAGTATGTTGTCCCGCAGATCGGCACCGCTGAGGACCTTGTGTCGTTCGGTGTAGATGACCTCGCGGTGCCGGTTCAGCACGTCGTCGTAGTCGAGCAGGTGCTTCCGTATGTCGAAGTGGTAGGCTTCCACCTTGACCTGGGCCCCGCCGATGGACTTGGCCACCAGCCGGTTCTCGATGGGGGTGTCGGAGTCGACCTTCATCGCGTTCAGAAGACCCTTGATGCGGTCGCCGCCGAAACGGCGCATGAGGTCGTCTTCCAGTGAGGTGTAGAAGCGGGAGCTTCCGGGGTCGCCCTGGCGCCCGGTGCGCCCGCGCAACTGGTTGTCGATGCGTCGGGCCTCATGATGCTCGGTCCCAATAACATGGAGACCTCCCAGTTCCAGGACCTGTTGGTGATCGCGCTCCCACTGGGCTTGGGGAATGGAGGCTGCTTCAGGGTTGCCTCCGAGGATGATGTCGGTGCCACGTCCGGCCATGTTGGTGGCGACGGTTATGGCTCCAGGGCGTCCTGCTTGGGCGATGATGCCTGCTTCCTTCTCGTGCATCTTGGCGTTCAGGACCTGATGACGCAGTCCTCGTTTGTCCAGCATCTCGCTGAGCTTCTCGGACTTGTCGATGGAGGTGGTGCCAACAAGAACGGGGCGTCCCTGGCCGTTGAGTTCTTCTATCTCCTGGACCACTGCCTTCCAGCGAGCGGCCTCGGTCTGGTACACCCGTTCGGGCAGCTCCTCCCGGATCATCGGCTTGTTGGTAGGGACGGAGACCACTTCAAGCTTGTAAATCTTGAAGAACTCCTCGGCCTCGGTGGCTGCTGTCCCTGTCATGCCCGCAAGCTTGGAGTAGAGGCGGAAATAGTTCTGCAGGGTGATGGTGGCGTAGGTGATGCTCTCGCGTTGGACCTGAAGGCCTTCCTTGGCTTCCACGGCTTGGTGCAGACCGTCGGACCAACGTCGTCCGGTCTGGAGGCGGCCGGTGAACTCGTCGACGATCACGACCTCGCCATCCCGCACCACATAGTCGCGGTCACGCTTTTTCAGCACGTGGGCAGTGAGGGCGTTCTCCATGTAGTGGACAAGGTGATAGTTTTCGGGGTCGTAGAGGTTGCCTACCGTGGTCCACTGTTCCATCCGGGACATGCCCTGCTGGGTGAGGGAGACGCTGCGGCCTTTGTCATCGATGGTGTAGTCCTCGTCTTCCCCTTCCTTGAGCCGGGGGACCATCTTGGCGAAGGTGGAATAGAGTTGCACCGGCTCTTCCGCTGGGCCGCTGATTATCAGGGGAGTTCGCGCCTCGTCGATGAGAATGTTGTCCACCTCGTCAACGATGGCGTAGTGGCGCTGGCGCTGCACCTGCTGGCTGGAGTCCAGGGCCATGTTGTCCCGAAGGTAGTCGAACCCGAACTCGTTGTT
>JAAXIE010000311.1 GCA_012270525.1 Dehalococcoidia bacterium
GGCTAGTCGAAAACATCCTTTATCTTGTCGAACAGGCCCTTCTGCTTTTCAGGGCCATCCTCGTCCGGAGCCCCGACCCGGGCCAACTCCTCCAGCAACCTTCGCTGTTCCGAGTCGATGGAAGTCGGGACCTCAAGCTTGACCGATACCATCAGGTCGCCACGTCGCCCGGTGTTGACGTGGGGAAGTCCCTTGCCTCTTATGCGGAATAATGTGGCGGGTTGGGTCCCTGGAGGTATCCTCAGGTTCTCCATGCCCTCCAGGCTGGGCACTTCCAGCTCGGCTCCCAAGGCCGCCTGTGGAAAGGACACTGGCAACTCGTAGAGCAGGTGGTCGCCCTCCCGCTCGAACAACGGGTGGGGATTCACGGTGATGCTGAGATACAGGTTGCCCGACTGCCCGCCATTGGGAGAGCTATCCCCCTCGTGGGTGAGGCGCACCTGCATCCCGGATTCCACCCCCGCCGGTATCTTCACCGCGATGCGGCGTTTCCGTCGCTCGGTGCCGTGTCCATGACAATGGGTACAGGGGTCGGTGATGGTGCTGCCCCTTCCCTTGCAGGTGGGACAATCGGTGGTTTGGCTGAAGTTCCCGAAGACGGTCTGCTGGCTCTGCCGGACCTGGCCCACGCCACGGCACATGGTGCAGGTCTGAGGTGTGGAACCCGCTGCGCTTCCCGAACCCTTGCATTCGGAGCAGAGTTCGATTCGGTTAACCTCGACCTCGCGCTCCGTGCCGAAAGCCGCCTCTTCGAACGGGATCACCACCTTCGCTTCGATATCCCGGCCCCGTTGCGGACCTCGTCGGCGACGGCCGGAGACATCACCAAAAAACGAGTCGAAGATGTCGCCGAAGCCACTGAACACATCGAATCCGTCGAAGCCACGGGCCCCACCCTGTGCATTGGTGACGCCCGCATGGCCGAAACGGTCATACTGTGTACGCTTCTCCGAGTCCGACAGAATCTGGTAGGCCTCGTTGACTTCCTTGAATCTGTCGTCGGCGTCGGGGCGCTTGTTGCGGTCGGGATGGTACTCCATCGCCTTGCGCCGATAGGCACGGCGGATTTCTTCTTCGGGGGCGTTGCGTGGCACCCCCAGCACTTCGTAATAGTCGCGTTTCGAGGTCATTCTTCGTTAGTGCAGGCACCCTGTAATTCAGGTGCGACGGCCTCGGATCGATAGCTGGTGAGAGGCGAAATAACCCCTCGTTGACTGGCATTCATGCTGGTCATTATACTCGTTCCAGCTACGCGCTCCTAGTATTTTACGGAGGAAGTGTGCGAGCGGTCAGGGCAGAGGGACCAGAGAACGCGAGTATCGCCGCTACGCTTGCGGACGCGGTGCTGCCGTTGGCACCGGAGCGTCGGCTGGCGGGAGTCCCGCTGGCCTGGCTTCGAGAGGCAGGGCTGGTTCTGGGGTTCGCTTGGTTCGTGGCCCTGTGCGCACAGATCGCGGTGCATGTCCCGTGGACGCCCGTTCCTATCACAGGCCAGACATTCGCGGTACTGGTGACCGGCGGCGCTCTCGGAGCATGGCGCGGTGGTGCCAGCCTGACCGTCTACATGCTGATGGGCATCATCGGGATACCGGTCTTCGCACCAGCTTTTGGAGCAGAAACCGGGGACTGGTATATCCATTTCATTTTGTCCTCAAGTGGGTCGTGGGACGGAACGGCTGCAGCGGTGTGGAACCTGAGCAGTGGCGGTTACATCGTGGGCTTCATCTTCAGCGCGATGTTGGTGGGATGGCTGGCGGAGCGACAGTGGGACCGCAAGCCTTGGGTGCATCTGGGGATGCTGCTGGGCAACATGACGCTCTACATACCTGGCCTGCTGTGGCTGGCATGGTGGCTCGCCGACAAAGGTTTGGTGCCCGAGGGGGCGGGCCTTTGGGACAAGACCCTCGACTGGGGACTGTACCCGTTCATCGTGGGCGACCTCATGAAACTGGTGCTTGCCTCCCTGACCCTTCCCTTGGGATGGGCCTTGGTGCACCGGTTGAAGGGGCGAAAGGAGTCCGATAGTTGGACGTGACTTGGATGGGGCACTCCTGCTTCCGCCTCAGGTGGGAGCAGGGTGCGCTGGTGACTGACCCGTATGACCCGGATACCCTGGGGCTGGGGATGGGGGACGTGGCAGCGAATACGGTGACCGTGAGCCATGAACACCCGCACCATAACATGACGTCGCGGGTGAGCGGCGAGTTTCGGGTATTCAAGGGTCCGGGAGAGTACGAGTACATGGGGGCCTTGGTGAAGGGGGTGATGACACCCCGTGGGCCCCAGGACCCTCCCGGGAAGCGGAACACGGCATACCACATCGAGGTGGAAGGGGTGCGGTTGGTGCACTTGGGGGACGTGAGCAGCCCCTTGACCTCACGTCAGACCGACGAACTGACACCCGTGGACGTGGTATTCGTGCCGGTGGGCGGTGGCTGCACAGTGACGCCATCCCAAGCCCTGGAGATGGCGCGGGGTCTGGCACCGCGCATATTAGTCCCGATGCACTATGCGCTACCCGGAGTCGCCGTGCCCTTGGGGCCGTTGGACGTATTCCTGCGTGAGATGGGAACGAGCGGAGAGGTGGAGCCTCAAGCCCGTCTGAACGTGACGCCCAACAACCTTCCCGGGGAGTTGCGCCTGACCGTTCTGAATGCCCAGGGCCTGCGCGCCGTCCGGCCGGGTCAGGGGGCCTTGTTGTAGGCCAGAGGCCCACGATCGTATGCGCTGGAAGCCGCCCTCAAACTAACCCTCTCCCATGATGGAGAGGGTTAGTCATTCTGCCGGTCAGTAGAGGTCAGTTGTTCAGGTGGCGTCGGGCGTAGAGGAGCGCGGCGGTGCCCAGAACTAGCAGGGCGATGCCCCCGTAGAGGATGCTTTGCGCCAGTTGGGGTAGTAGGGGCTCGCCCGGTATCGGCAGGGCCGTCGGCGGTGGTGGCGGTGTCGTGGGGGTAGGTGGTGGCGTCGGCGTCTCCGTGGGTGGTATGGGAGTAGGGGGGGCGGTTGTTGGGGTGACCACCTCGGGAGTGGGCGTAGGTACAGGGG
>JAAXIE010000060.1 GCA_012270525.1 Dehalococcoidia bacterium
CCGTCATTGGTGCGCACCAGGTCGGTACCGCAGATGGAGACCCATGTACCGAAGGGTGCTGCGAACCCACGCATCTCCACCCGGTACTGGGGACACTCCCGTACCACGTCCACCGGAATAACGCCATCCTCGATAATGCGTCCCTGGTTATAGACATCCTCCAGGAACAGGTTCAGGGCCTTCAGCCGCTGGGTGAGACCCCGCTCCAGGAAACGCCATTCGCTACCCGAAATCACCCGCGGGACGCAGTCCACGGGTATGATGCGCTCCTCGCCTTCCTCGTCGCCGTACACGGTGAAGGAGATACCTTCGTTGGAGAACGAGCGGGTGACCCTTTCCTGGATGCTGACCAGTTCCTCGTTGGAGAACTCGGTCAGGGCATGGTAGAGATTGAGGCAATGCGGCCTGGGAGAGCCGTCGGGGTTGAATACCTCGTCGTATATGGCTGGGTCCAGCTGATAGCCGTCGAACCTCATGACGAGTGTATTACGCCTTCACCTCGGCCATCTACGCGGTCGCTTCCCCGGTGGGTTCTGCCCCTTCACCGGGACCGCTACCATCTGGGTCCGGTTGCGCCAGTTCAACTTCTATGGCAGGGCGCTCCAGTGGTAACGAGATGGTCATCAACGTGTATTCGCCCGGTTCCGATTCCACGGTGATGCTGCCACCATGCTTCTGGATGATGTCGGCGCACATCGCGAGACCCAAGCCCGTGCCTTTGTCCGCTGGCTTGGTGGTATAAAAGGGCAGGAACATCTTCTCGACGACTTCCGGGGGAATACCGGTGCCGTTGTCCCGGATCCCGAATTCAGCATGGTCCTCGTACCTCTTGCTGGTGAGCAACAGGGTCGGCATATAGGGTTTTCCCTCTTCCGCAGCCTTGCGCCTCTTGTCGTCGGTGGCATAGCAGGCGTTGCTGACCATGTTGAGGAAGACCCGGCCGATCTCTTGGGGAATAACCTCTATATCGCCCATCTCGGGGTCCAGCTCCTGAAACATATCGAGCCGGAAGTCGGAATCCGTGGCCCGTGCGCTGTGGTATGCCAAACGGGCGTGCTCATCCAGCAGGTTATTCAGGTTGGAAATCTGCCTCTGGCCCGAATCACGCCCCATCTGCAGCATGTCAAGGACGATCCGGTTGGCCCGCTCCCCGTGAGTGCGAATGCGTCCAAGGTTGTCCCTCAGATCCCCGAAGATGTCGTCCACCAGCCCGCTCTGCGCTGCAGGGAGTTGGACGCCGTCCTCCTTGAGCAACTCCTCCATCTCCTTTATCAGCTCCTGGGACACCTCGGAGAAGTTGTTGATAAAGTTCAGCGGGTTCCGTATCTCATGGGCTACGCCAGCCGTCAACTGGCCCAAGGCAGCAAGCTTCTCCCGCATCACCACCTGGTCCTGCGCCAGTCGCAGGTCTTCCAAGACCGCTTCCAACTCCTCGTTCTTGCCCCGCAACTCTTCCGCCAGTTGCTCCACCAGGTTCAGACGCTGCACTTCCAGTGCGTGCCTGCGGAACACCTCCAAGGCAGACGCCATCTCGGCTACTTCGTCCCGACCCTCAACCTCCACCACGCCTTCCAGATCGCCGTCGGCCATGTGCCGCATCCGCTCCGACAGGAGCTTCAGACGTCGCACCAGCATCCGTCCCACGAAAAACCATGCGATCAGGCCTCCTCCGGCAACGCTTATCCCGGTGATCACCATGAGAAGCACCTTGCCGGTGAGAATCGCTTGGCTCGATGCCTCGGTCGCTTCCTGGGCGCTCAGTTCGGCAACGCCTACCTGGAAGTCAACGTCGTCCAGCATGGCGACGGCGATCTCACGGTTGCTGGCAAGGAGTTCTCGCTGCAGTTGTTCCAACTGCAATCGCGATTCCAGCCTGTCGAAGCCGTCGTTCTCCCCGATTCCCATCTCGAACAACCTGTCGAACGTCGGGGACACCTGCTCTCTAAGCGGGGATTCTTCCAATGCAGCCAGATTCCTCTCGATCCTGCCCCGCGCCGCCTCGAACCTCTCGCGCAACGGTTCTATCGCCGATGCATGGGACAGAGTGAACGCGTTGGCCAGCAATTCCATCGCGATGTTGGCATCCACCTGCAACTGCGCCAGGTAGCGGTAGTAGCCCACTTCTCTGTCTGAAAGATGGTCCGAGATCAGTGCCAGCGGCGGTGGCATTCCGCCATCCTGCAGTGGGACGTCAGGCGTTCGATATCCCTCCACGATATAAAAGAGCTGGTCGTCGATGGCCTTCAGCAGGATGCGGTCCAGACCCCCCCGTATCTCGACCAGTTCCCGTCCTATCGCTTCCGCCTCCACATCCAGCCTGAACGTCTCTTCGGTGGCCAGCTTGATTTTTTCTATGTTGGCCCCAAGAACATCGGCATGGGCCCGTATCCTGGCGAAGCTCTCTTCCGCAACTCCCGCCTGTTGCAACAGCGTCAGCTCCGCCTCGAAAGCCCGCTGGGCATCATCGATGCTCTTCACCACCGCGTCGAATTCCCCGGGAGAAGATGCGACTGTGAGCCTCGGGGCTGCCGCCACCAGAACCCCGCTGTACTGGGCAACTCCGAACGAAGCTCCCATTTCAGGGATGCTGGTGTCGTTCACCCGGTCCTGCGCTTCTCCCACCCGGTTGAAGGAGAGCCAGCCGACCACGCTGGCGCAAACTGTCAGGGCAATCGCTCCCCAGATGGCGATATGCATCTGTGTGGAGAGCCGCGTGTGGCTGTCCCACAGTCGCCTGAATCGCTCTCTCATGGCACTATTTCCCGCAGGCTCTCTATGGAACGATAGGCCCCGTCGGCGGTGTGGTCTATGACCGTCAAAAATACTGCGTCCGAACCCTGATTGTCATCTTCGCCTTGATAAAGCAGGTCGAACCCGTCCAGGTCATCTCTCGCAGCCCGTAGACCAGCGAGGAAACAGGCCCGGTCCAAGTCCCTGCCGCAACGCTCCAGCCCGGCCACGGCCAAGCGTCCCGCGAGGTACCCTTCCAGCGAAACAAACCCCGGCACCGCGTTGGAGTCCTGCGCTCTCAACGCGTTCACGTATGAGTGCACCACTGGAGGGGACTCGTCGCTCGGCCTGGGAAACGGCACCACCTGGGTCACGAAAACCCCATCGCCCTCGGGGCCCAATGCCTCGGCCAATGCATTGCTCCCCACGAAGGAGATGGTCATGAAAACAGCATTTACCCCTATGTGCCTCGCCCATAGAATCAACTCGGCCACCGGCTCGTAAGCCCCCACGACAATCACCGCTTGAGGGGCCCCGCGGTTCAGGTCGAGAAGGCCTGTCTTGACCGCCAGCGTGTTGCGCGCGTACACCCCGACGGAAGCTGGCTCCATTCCCTGTTCTTCCAGGGCAGCCAACACGCCGTCATAGCCTGCCAGTCCGTAGGAATCATCCTGGTACATGATGCTGATGCGCTGAAACCCCAAGTCTTCGGTCAACCGGGTGACCATGGCCTTGGTCTCCTGATCGTACGAAGCCCGGAGATTGACCACGGAGTGCAACTCATCTTCCCGTAGCAGACCGGCCCCCGTGAAGGGCGCAATGTACGGGACCCCCCTGGATTCGGTGACAGGCACCGCGGAACGGGATGTAGGCGTACCCACAGCCCCGATGAGGGCGAAGACCCCTTCCTCTTCTATCAAGCTGGTAGTGTTGGAGATGGCCGCCTCGGGCTCGTATGCATCATCCTTCCACGTGAGATCCAGCGCCCTGCCGTGCACTCCCCCGGAATCGTTCGCCTCCTTGAAGGCAGCGAGAATGCCCAGTTTCATGCCGATTCCAAGTTCCCGCGCAGGCCCGCTGAAGGCGGCCGACTGGCCGAAAAGGATCGTGTCATCGGATATGCC
>JAAXIE010000279.1 GCA_012270525.1 Dehalococcoidia bacterium
TCCACCGCCATCACCTTGTCCCAGAAGGGGGTCAGGTCGGCGATCAGGTCCTTCACCACCGGCATGTTGCCCATGGGTTCCACGGTGATGGAGCCACCCGACCCGACGGCATCGCTGACCTTGGTCTTGCAAGCCAGACCGGCATGGCCGTTGACCCGCATGGCGCATGAGCCACAGATGGCACTGCGACAGGAGCAGCGCAGCCCGAGGGAGCCGTCCTGCTGTTCACGTATCTGCATCAGGGTGTCGAGGACGGTGGAGAACTGGTTGACCTCCACCTGGTACTCCTGCCACCAGGAGCGGGAAGCATCATCCGCTGCTTCCGGGTTGTATCGCTTGACTCTGACGGTGACGGCCATTAGTAGCTCCTCACTTGGGGCTGCCATTGGGTGATGACCACGGGCAGGTGTGAGGTGACGGGGCCATCCTCGCTGCGGGTCACCAGGATGTGTTTCAGCCAGTTCTCGTCGTCCCGCTCGGTGTAGTCGCTGCGGTACTGGGCCCCACGGCTCTCCCTGCGTTCGATGGCCCCATCGATGATGGTCTCGGCGCAGTCCAGCATGTAACCCAGTTCCAGGGCGAAAACGAGATCTGTGTTGAAGGTGCGCCCCTTGTCTTCCACCGGCACCGTTTCGAACCGCTTCTGCAGGGCATGGAGCTTTTCCAGCCCTTCCTTCATGCCCTCTTCGTTCCGCACCACTCCCAGGTGCTGGTTCATGGCGGTGCCCAGGTCGAAGCGTATGGAAGCGACGCGGTCGCCGTTGGGTTCTCGTGAGAGAAGCCCCCGCAGCCGTTCCTCCTCGCGCTCAACCCAGCCCTCGCTGTTGAAGCTCCTGAACTCCATGCCACGGGTCGCCTCGGCCGCATGCTCCCCGGAGCGTCGCCCGAAGACGATGGTATCGAGCAGGGAATTGGCCCCCAACCGGTTGCTTCCGTGGACGCTCACGTTGGCCGCCTCGCCCGCGGCGTAGACGCCGGGCAGGGGGGTGAGGCCGTCCACGTTGGTCTTGATGCCACCCATCTGGTAGTGCATGCCTGGGCAGATGGGGATGGGCTCGTGCACGATGTCCACTCCCACCAGGTCCCTGCCCAACTCCCTGATCTGGGAGAGACGCTCGTTGATGAATTGCTCCCCCAGGTGGCGACAGTCGAGGAATACGCAGCCGTCGGAATCGCGCCCTTCCGCTATCTCGCGGGTCTCGGCCCGGGATACCACGTCGCGGGACGCCAGCTCCATCATGTTGGGGGCGTAGTTGATCATGAACCGGTCGCCGTCTTTGTTGATGAGATAGGCCCCGTCGCCACGGGCCCCCTCGGTGATCAGCACCCCGCTGCCCTTGAGGGTTGTGGGGTGGAACTGCACCATCTCCATGTCCATCAAGGGGGCCCCAGCCCGGTATGCGAGGGCCATGCCGTCGCCGGTGACGGTGATGGCGTTGGTGCTGGGCTCGAAGAGTCGGCCCAACCCTCCGGTGCAGAGGATAACTGCCTTGGCGCGGATGGCGAACAGGCTGCCGGTGCGTATCTCCATGGCGGTGATGCCACAGCACTCGCCATCCTCGATGATGAGGGAGGTCACGAACCATTCGTTGTAGGCCCGTACCCCCGATTTCATCAACTGCTCGAACATCACATGCAGCATCGCTTGGCCGGTGAAATCGGCCACGAAGAAGGTGCGGGCCCGTTGCTGGCCACCGAAACGGCGGGTGCCCAAGCGGCCCTCCTCGTCGCGGTTGAAGGCCACGCCCATGTGCTCCATGGCGATGACTTCGCCACCAGCCATGCGGCACATGACCTCAATGGCATCCTGGTCGCCGAGGTAGTCGCTGCCCTTGACCGTCTCGAAGGCGTGCTCTTCCCAGTCGTCGCCCCGGTCGGTGAGGGCGGCGTTGATACCTCCCTGGGCGGCGCAGGAATGGCTGCGCACCGGGTACAGCTTGCTGATGAGGGCGGTGTTGGCCCCGTTGGCATTGGCCGCCAGGGCTGCCCGCATACCGGCCAGCCCACCGCCAACCACTAGAACGTCGTGCTCAAGCAACCTGGCCTCCCAAGTCAACAGACGATACTGCTTTGCCCCGCCAATGGGGACAAAAGCAGTGACGATTATACCACGGTTGTGCGTCCGGCTTAATGGCGTGAAGGAGGAGCAAGGAGCGGGTGGGTGATGCGACGCACGACCGTCAACGGGATGGTGTCGTAACGGGCGCGAAGGGGAGGCCGTTTAGCCTGACCGCAGGGCTTCCAGGGCCAGAAGGAGGGTGGTGATGCTCTTGGCATCCCGCACCTGGCCACTGCGTAGCAGTGCCGGTATTTCACTCACCGGAACGCGCACCACCTGTATGTCCTCATCGTAGTCGGGGTCGAGAACGGCGGGGCGCAGGTCGGTGGCGAGGAATGCGTGCATCTCCTCGGTGCAGAACCCCGGCGACATATAGAAGCTCTGCAGGTGCCTCAGGGTATCCGCCGTGTGGCCGGTCTCTTCCTGCAGTTCGCGCACCACGGCATCCTCCGGTGCTTCGCCCGGTTCCACGCCTCCTGCTGGCACCTCCAGCAGGGAGGCCTCGACGGCCTTGCGGTATTGACGCACCAGCAGGATGTCCCCAGCATCGACGGGGGCCATGCAGACGCAGGGAGAGTGCTCCACGATCTCGCGGACTGAGGTCCGGCCTCCAGGCAGCGAGACGGTGTCGACGCGGACGGTCAGGATCTTGCCCTCGAAGGCGGTCCGGCTGGACAGGGTGGGTTCGTTCTGTGGTTCCGTCATTGGTTCATGACTCCTGCGACGTTGCCCCGTCGGGGTCCGTGGCAGGCTTGGGCACAGCCCCCCCGAAGTCCAAGCGCCTGGTCAGTGTGTGGAAGAACTGGTTCGCTGGGTGGATGCGCAGAAACCGGGCCTTGTAGGGGCTGGTTTCCACCTGTACCCGGTCGCCACGCCGCAACGGGACATTCAGGTACCCGTCTACGCTTATCAGGGCCTGCACGTCCGATTCCAGGGCGAACTGCAAGACCGAATTGCCGGGCACCACCAAACCTGTTGCCAGGCCAAGGTGTTGGGCCACGGGAACGATGACCATCGCCTCGGCTTGAGGGTAGAGGATGGGGCCGCCAACGGAGAGGTTGTACCCCGTGGAACCCGTGGCGGTCGACACGATGACGGCATCGGCGCGGTAGGTGGTGAGTTGACCCCCGTCTATGTTGGCGGTCACCGTTATAACCCGCGAGACCTCGCCACGTCCGATGACGGCGTCGTTGAGGGCATGCTGGGCTGGTATGTCTGTCCGCGGTGCCCCCGACCCGTCCAGGACCTGGACCTGGAGCATCGCCCGCTCTTCCACCCACGGCTTGCCGTCCAGATAGTCGGGCAGCCGTGTCAGGGCGTCATGTCCTTCCAGTTCGGTCATGAACCCCAAGCGCCCCATGTTGATGCCCAGCATGGGTATGCCGTGGGTGCTGGCCAGCCTGGTTGCCCGCAATATGGTCCCGTCGCCGCCAACGGTGATCAGCAGCTTGGTGCGGGTGGCCTGTTGGGTCAGCGCATCCAGGTCTTCCGCGGGGCTCATCCAGTCCGATTCATTAACCTGCAGGCACTCGGCAACGAGGTTGGCCATGTCGCATGCTGGCTGCGACAGGTTGTTGTAAACGATGCCAAGGGGTCGGAAGTCCGTCATGGCACGGCAGCGATAGGGAGCGACGACGGGTTGATACTGAACGAAGGGGCTTGCCCCTGCGCATTGCGGTCTATGTGAACCTGCTTCCGCACTCCTCGATCCATTCCTCTACTTCGGCGGTCAGACCCTCGTTCTCGTAAATCTGCTCGAAACGGGCGTACTCCTCTTGCGAGCAGTCGTAGCCGCCTCCACACGCGAAGCCTAGGAGCAGGGACAGTCCCACCAGAAACAGGACACCAGTACGCATGGCAGGCTCCCCGCGGTTGGACTGTTCATGCCTTCTGACCATCCGCACAAGGCCGTTCCCGGGTAGCAGATCCTCTCCGCCTTGGGGGTTGCCCGAGTATACCATGAGGCTCAGGGAGTCCCTGCGAAGCTGCTCGCCGCCCGTACCAGGGGACCCACCGCTTGTTCCGCCACTTCCAGGAGCGGAGCGGGGTAGATGCCCAACCCCAGCACTGCCAGGGCTGCTACGGCCAGTCCCAAGCGAAAGGCGTGGGACGAGGGCACCTTGTCTTCGGAGGTGGCTGGGACGATATACATCGTGCGCACCACGCGAAGGTAGTAGTAGGCGGATAGAACGCTGTTGATCACGCCCACCACGGCCAGCCAAGCCAACTCGTTCTGGACTGCTGCACTGAAGATGTACAACTTGGCGATGAAGATGCCCGAAGGCGGGATGCCGATGAGGGCCGCCATTGCCAGGGCCAGGGCTGCCGCCAGATACGGGGCGCGACGTCCCATCCCTGCGAAATCGTCGATCATGTCGCTGTCTGTCCGGTTGGAGACGGCTGTCACGACGGCGAATGCTGCCAGGTTGGTCACGGTGTATGCTCCCAGATAGAAGAGGAGGCTGCTCGGTCCGATGCCGGTGCCCTGCCCAGGATCAGGTACTGCGTGGCTGATGGCGGCCAGTCCCACCAGCAGATACCCAGCATGGGCGATGGTGCTGTAAGCCAGCAGTCGCTTGATGTTCCTCTGGCCGATGGCCACGACGTTCCCGACGGTCATCGAAGCCGCCGCGATGCCAGCAAACACCAGACTCCAGTCTGCGCTGTCGGCTGGAAACGCGATGTAGAAGACGCGCAGCACTACGGCGAAGGCGGCTGCCTTGCTGGCCACCGAGAGGAAGGCGGCCACCGGCGTCGGCGATCCCTCGTATACATCGGGTACCCACATCTGGAAGGGGACGGCCGACAGCT
>JAAXIE010000069.1 GCA_012270525.1 Dehalococcoidia bacterium
ACCACGCCGACCAACTACAGCCTGTACAACGACCGGCTACTGATCTTCTATGGACGGCCGAGGGTGAGGCACATCCTGTTCGATAACATCGAAGGGGTAGACAACCTCGTGGTGCCCCTCAGCGGGCCGCGGTTGCGTGTCCGCGAGTTCCGGGGGCGTGGGGCTTGGCTGACGCCTCGCGATCCTGAGACGTTCATGGAGCAGTTCCGGATAGCGTTGGACGCCTTCCGGGGAACCACTCCATCTGGTCCTGAGGAACCGGGCTTCGTTCCGTACCAGATGGAAGGCGAGTTAGCAGGGACGAGCGACGAAGGAGTCGAAAGTCAACCCGAGGAGCTACTTGAGGGTGGGCTGGACGAGACGGAATCGCCGGAATCGGCCATGCCGGAACAGGAAGACCCTTGGGGTCGGCGGGAGTAAGCTCTCGGTTGGGGCGTGATCGCGCCTGGTAAGCCCTTCTAGCTTGCAGGGCGGGTTGCCTTGCAGGTCGGCCTTTGGGCTACCGCATCATTCATCCTCTGTATCACCTTAGGCCCCTTGCGCCCACTATCCTCATGGCGCAGGGATACGTTCGCTTCTGTCCGGGGATGACCGAACATGGGGTTCTTCGCTGGCAGCCTCGGGCTCAATCGCGCGGCGTCCGAAGGTGAAGGTGGCGTCGAGGGGGTGGGGTGGCACCTATTTCTTGGTCTCGTAGCCCCGTTCGGAGGCTAGTTTGGCCATGTCGAACCCTTCCCTGCGCTGTCGAAGGTCGAAGTAGACCAGGGTAGAGCCAATCCACAGGATGGGTACCGTCAGCACGACCGCCAGCACCAGAAGCAGGCTCCCCGCCGTGTCGGAGTAAGCACCGAGTAGCATCCCTGGAATGGAGAGCACAAGGGAGGCTCCAGTCCAGACCAGGAAGAAGACTATCCCGATGCCGAACACGCGCCAGCCGTCGCTGCCGACGAGGCGACTGCTCCTCTCCAGCGAGGCCATGGAGCCGAGGTCTTCGACCATCATGGCACCGGGGAAGAAGAACCACCGGACGAGGACATAGCAGGCGATGGGAAGCATGGCCAGTCCGACGAAGTACCAGTCGGCGTGCTGCAACAGAAAGGGGCCCATCCAAGTGGGAACGGACAGGAGGACGAAGGAGAAGAACACCGAGAACCATCGTGTGAGCACTCTGCTGATGCAGGCGAGCAGCTTGACTCTGCCTGTCAGGTAGTGCTGCGATACGGCTTCCACCGTCGCGCCCCAGCCCCAGGCACCGAACAGCAGGAGGCCGAGCAGCGATGTGATCAACATATAGAGGGTGGGAGCAGAGAAGTAGGCCAAGGCGGGCCACAACGACAGCAAGGCGATGGCGACGAAGTGGCCCAGGTGCCTGCGGTATACGCTCAGGCTCTCGCCGATCAGGTCTATGAGGGACTTGGGGGGGAAGTCTTGATCGACGGGTTGCGCTGGGGCGTGAGGCCGGAAACCTTCTGGGACTTCGGGGGGCTCGGTCATCAATCTCCGGCAGGAGATGCAGGAGAGAGCATCCTCGCGGTTTTCTGTACCGCACTGGGTGCAGTAGACCGTGCCCACAGCCTGTTCCTGGGGGACTAATAACAGGCTGGCACCACAAAAGGCGCAGTTCTCAACTCCTTCGGCATTCTCGTTGAAGCACTCGCGACAGATCATGGTCAGCCCAGCGTGTTCTGGTTTCTCGCCCGGCTATGTTACACCATGGCAGGGAATACGATGTCCACTCCATCGGATGATGAAGGTAGAATCTTACAGCAAACGTTGCCTTGTGGCAGTAGGGCGGACAGCGCCACTGGAAGAGGAGCACCTGATGTACGGATGGCGAGCGAGGATCGGGGTGATAGTATCCCCTCCCAACACGGTGGCGGAGGTGGAGTTGGGCCGGATGGCCCCGGAGGGGGTGTCGGTGCATGCCACGCGGATGTACCGTCCCCGGGAGGTGACCGGCTTGGACCAGAGGACGCTGGAAGTCACCAACTCATCGCTTCCGCAAGCAGCGGGAGCAATCGCACCATTGAAACCCGACGTGCTCGTATTTGCCCACACCATGGGAAGCATCGTTGGCGGGCCGGGCCGCGACCATGGGCTTGTCTCAATGCTCGCCGAGGCTGCGGGTTGTCATGCCATCACCACGGCAGGGGCTGCGATGGCTGCTTTCGGCGCACTGGGGTTGGGCAAGCTGGTGATTGCCGGTCCCTATACCGAGGACGACCTGCTGCTGATGGAGAAGGACTACTTCGAGGCCTCGATGGAGGGCTTGGAGATACTGGGACATGAGTCCCTTGGGATCACCAACGGATGGGATATCGGCCAACTGGAGCCGCGGGAGTTTTTCCGCTTGGCGAAAGAGGCGGACCGCCCCGATGCTGAGGCGGTGTTCATAAGCGGGACCAACGGGCGTACCATCGAGGTGTTGGAAGCCTTGGAGCAGGACTTGGGGAAGCCGGTGCTATCGGCCAACCAGGTAACCATGTGGGCCGCCCTGCACTATCTGGGCATCGGCGGGGTCAAGGGTTACGGCAGCCTGTTCGAGCACCAGTAGGGGGCCTCAGCCTTCGTCCCAGTCACCGCCACCGTTATCCGCTGAAAGAAGGCGGCTGACGACTTGCTTGACCAGGTTGGATGCCAGGTCCACCTTGTAGGCGTTGTCTCGCAGGGGAGTGGCACCTGCTACGGCCCTCTTGCCCGCTTCAGGGGCGACCGTGTCGACGTTGGATACGGAGGTGCCGGTGAGGCACGCCTCGGCGGCGACGGCCCGGTAGGGGTAGGGGGCTACACCTCCGAGTACGATACGACAGTGGTCGATCCGGTTGCCGGCGACCACGAGGACGGCAGCCACGCTGACCAGTGCGAAGTCGCCAGCTTCGCGTTCCCGTGCCTTGATGTAACCGCTGCGAGTGCCGTCCTGGGGCAGGGGCAGGTTAACCGAGGCGACGAGTTCTCCCGGCTGGAGTACGTTCTCGCCTTTCAGGTTGGACCCCGGTCCTGTAAAGAAGTCCGCCAATGGCATGGAGCGTTGTCCGGCTGGTCCATCGAGTCCGATTTGGGCGTCCAAGGCCGTCAATGCCACTGCCATATCCGACGGGTGGACGATGTAGCAACGCTCGCCTCCGAGAATGGACAGGTACTTGCTGTTGCCGGCCAATGCGAGGCAGGTATCGCCACCCTTCTTGAGGCAGAGGGTCAGGGGGCTGCGGTAGTAAAAGCAGCGGGGTCGCTGGCACAGGTTGCCCCCCAAGGTGCCAACGTTGCGTATCTGGGGTGTGGCGATGCCACCGGCTGCTTCGGTGAGGACGGGGTACATCTGCCTGAGTTCCGTACTGGCCGCCAAGGTGGCCAACGGGGCCATCGCACCGATGCGGATACTATCGGAGGTCACCTCGACCCCCCGCAACTCCTCCAAGCCAGCCAAGCTCACCAAGGTGGAGGGTGCGACGACGCCTTCCTTCATCTCGCCGAGCAGGTCGCTGCCTCCCGCGAGGGCGTGGGTACCGTCTTCGGAGAGGAGTGATAAGGCCTCTTCCACAGAGGCAGGCTCGAAGAACTGGAAGGGGCGCAAGCTCACGGGGTCTCCTGGCGTTCCTTCAGCGCGTTCAGGACCTGGTCGGGGGTGATGGGCAGGTGGTTGAAGCGGATGCCAATGGCGTTGTATACGGCGTTGGCAATGGCTGGGGCCACGCCCACGCAGGGGGGTTCGCCCAAGGCCTTGGCCCCCAGCGGGGCGATGGGGTCCACCACATCGGCGAAAATCACCCGGATGTCGGGGTAGTCCATGATGGTGGGACTCTTGTGTTCAAGGAAACTGGGGTTCAGGGTTACCCCGGTGGGGCCATCGGAGAGGAGGTCCTCGATGAGGGTGAATCCCAGCATCTGGCATACACCGCCCTCGACTTGGTTGATGGCCAGGTTGGGATTGATTATCCGGCCGGAATCGTGGGCTGCGACGTAGCGGAGCACCCGGATACGTCCCGTGTCGGTGTCCACTTCCACCTCGGCGAAGTGGGCTCCGAAGGTGTTGATGATGTGGTCGGGGCTGCCGGGTATAACCGTAGCCTCGGCGTACATGGAGTCCTCGCCGGAGCTCTGGAGCACCTCGGCCAGGGTCATATTCCGAAGGGGATCGGCTTCCAGGTAGACCAAGCCGTGCCGGATATCGAGTGCTTCCACAGGCACGTCCATGGCAAGGGAAGCGGCCTGCAACAGGCGCTCGCGTATCTGCGAAGCGGCTTGGACTATGGCAGTGCCCGTGGAGAAAGTGGCGGTGGAACCCGCGGTATTGGGGGCACGAGGCGTGGTGGCGGTATCGCCGAAGATAGGTGCAACATCCTCGTAGGCACCGCCTAGGCTCTCGGCGGCCACCTGGGCGAGGGCAGTGGTCGCTCCTTCTCCGACGTCCATCAGGCCGGTGACCAGTTCGATGCGGCCGTCGCGATTCAGCCGGACTTGGGCGGAGGACTGGCCACCGGGACCGCCACGGTAGATGAGCATGCTCATGCCCAAGCCCCGCCTCTTGGTGCCGGGGCTGGAGTTGGGCAGCCGACGGTTTGCCCGCCATCCGATGGCACCCGCCCCACGTCTCAGGCATTCTTCCAATCCGTTGCTGGAGAAGGGAATGCCGCCTTCCACCGGCTGGGTGTCGATGATTTCGCCCGCCGGGGTCTCGCGGTTGCCCGGTTGCCCTTCTGCTCTAACATGATGGCGAAGCCGGAAGTCCAGGGGGTCGATGCCCAATTGCTCGGCGGCCCGGTCCATCAGGTTCTCCAAGGCGAAGTGGCCTTGGGGTGCACCCAGCCCGCGGTAGGAGCCAGCGGCAGGACGGTTGGTGTAGGCAAGGCGTCCCTCGTACCGGACGTTGGGGCAGGTATAGAGGTAAAGACCAGCCTGGGCAGTGCGCCGGAGCACTCCGGGGCCGGAGGCGAGGTAGGCCCCCGTATCCAGGACTGCGTTGCAGTCGACGGCGGTCACCGAGCCGTCGCTCTTCAGGCCGACCTTCATCCGCAGCACGGCTCCATGCCGGACGCGACCGGACACGAACTCCTCACTTCGTCCCAGATCGATGCGGACCGGTCTGCCTGCCCGTTGGGCCAGGACGGCAGCGAGGGCCGCCAGCCTCGTCTCGTCCTTGGCCCCGTAACCTGCCCCCAAGGTCGGGCCCACCACGCGAATGTCCTCCGGTGGTAGCTCCAAGGCTGAGGAGAGGGCGGCCCGGTCCTGGTGGACGCCACGGGTACACTTCCAGACGGTCAGTTGACCGCCTTCCCAAGCGGCCACCACGGCACGGGGTTCTAGGGGTGCTGGCGAGTGGCCCGGCGTGCGGAAAACATCTTCCAGCACCAGGTCGGCCTCGGCAAACCCCTGCTCGACGTCGCCTCGCTGCAGAACCAGCGGTTGGCCGGTTGCCAGGTTGCCGCTGGGGTAGAGCTGGGGTGCCCCGGGTTGCAGGGCCTCCTCGGCGTCCACCACGAAAGGCAGGGGACGGTATTCGAGATTGATGAGGTCGAGGGCGGCCGCAGCGGCATCTGCGTCGTGTGCAGCGACTGCTGCCACCTCGTCTCCCACGAAACGTACCCGCGTGTCCAGCACGGGGAGGTCGGCGGCGATGTGGCCCGCGGGGGCATCGAAGGGCGTCACGGTGGCATGGACACCCGGCAATGCAAGGGCCGCCGACGTATCGACCGACAGCACATCGGCATGGGGATGCGGGCTGCGCAGGACACGACCGTGGAGCATACCCGGCAGCTTGATGTCAGAGGTGTACATGGCCTCGCCGGTCAGTTTCTCCAGCAGGCCCTTGCGCGGGACGCTCTTGCCGACGATGGCATAGCCGGTGGTCACTGGGTCTGGCCCCTTGCTACCATGGCTCGGGCGGCTGCCAGGACCGATTGAGTGATGGCCCCGTAGGCGTTGCAGCGGCAGATATTGCCCGCCAAGGCACGGCGCACT
This sequence comes from Dehalococcoidia bacterium, assembly GCA_012270525.1. Next base: position 5,956 of record JAAXIE010000069.1, read on the forward strand.
TCATCGCGGTCGGGTTCAGGGTTCCGGTCAATCAGGGCCTTGGCCGCCATCAGGAATCCGGGCGTGCAGAAGCCGCACTGCCCACCATCGCGGGCGAGGAAGGCGTCCTGTAGGGGGTGATAGCCGTCCACATTGGCCAGCCCTTCGACTGTCACCACAGGACGGTTGCCGACCTGCAATGCCAGCATCTGGCAGGCATATACAGCCTGCCCGCCCACAATGATGGTGCAGGAGCCACATTCGCCGCGGTCGCATCCCGACTTGGCACCAGTGAGGTCGAGATGGTCTCGCAGAACCTCCAGGAGAGTCCGGTGGGGTGGGACGACGACGCTATGGACCGCACCGTTTACGCGTAGTTGGATGTCGCGAAGGTTGTTTCCGGGCTCGGTCAAGAGAGAAGGGGCCTCCAGTCCAGTGGTCAGCGATGTCGCTTGGCTGCACCAGCGAACAGCATTCATACTATGCGCCCGCCAGTGACAGCGCAAGCGCGTGGTGACGTGAATGGTCTGAACATGACCCTCGGGGAGGTCTGTTAGAATTGGAGAAACAGGGCTGAAGGAGGCGTTAAAGAGATGCAACCGGGGTCCGGCCTGCGCCATCGGAATGACCAAAGGGGAGACCGGTAGGATGCAACAGCGAATGTCGCTAATCGTGGTCGTTGGCCTGCTGCTCGTCGCCATGGCCTGCGGAAGTGATCCGGCACCGGGTGCCACTCCCCCGCCCCTAACGTCGGAGCAGGTGGAGCAGGCGGTGGCCGAGGCCATCCGGTCCATCGAGACTCCCGGCGATATTGACGCCGAGCAGGTGCAGGAGATAGTGGTCGATGCTCTCGCCGACGCTCCGGAGGAGCTGGTGGCAGAGGTACAGGAAACCATCTCAGAGCGACTGGAGTCGATTCCTGAACCCGCGACCGTGGCGGAGGTGCAGGAGGTCGTCAGCAGGGCCATCACTGAAGCCCTGCCTGACGAGATACCGCAAACGGGAGGCTCCGCCCCGGCACTTGGGCCGCCG
>JAAXIE010000218.1:0-176 GCA_012270525.1 Dehalococcoidia bacterium
TCGTAGGGCTGCAGGTCTTCCTCCGAGACGGGTATGCCCAGACCCTTCGCCAGATCAAGGATATCGATGCGGGACACCCCCTGCAGGATGCTCTTGTCGGTGGGGGTACGAATCACCCCGTCGGTAACGATGAAGAAGTTGCCGGACGTGTTCTCCGAGATGTTTCCGTCCAGGTC
>JAAXIE010000218.1:206-3709 GCA_012270525.1 Dehalococcoidia bacterium
TTATTCGAGGAGTAGCTGCGCGTCCGCGGGAATATGACCGGCACTCCCTGGTTGTACTGGTGCGCGAAATCCCGGAACTCGATGGGCTTCACCTGAATGCACAACGTCGATGGGGCTGGCGTGTTGATACGTGCCGGCGGCGGGGCGTAGCCACGCACCAGCGTATGCCACACCACGCAGTCACCACCCTCGGGTGGCGGGTTGCGCCGGATAACCTCGTGGGTGATCTCCTCCATCTCGTCCCGGCTCATGCCGGGCTCGATACGTGAGTACTTGAGGGATCGGTAAAGCCGGTCGAGGTGCTCTCCCAGCCGGTGCACCTGCCCCTCGAAGGTGCGGGAGACGTCATAGATCGTATCGCCCCGCCGGAACCCCCTGTCGGAAATGTGGATCCTGCATTCGCTATCGGGCACGAATTCGCCGTTGAAGTAAGAAACAGGCTCAGCCATGGTTTCACCTCAGTTCGAATATGGGTCTCAGCAACCGCCCTATCACATGGCAGTCCCATAGATGTGTTCCGGCACCACCACGATTATTGAACGCCTGTCGTCACGCATCGCTTGATCGTATTCATCCCAGTTGGGGTGCTCCGAGCCGGAGCATGTGCGGTAGGCATCGCGCAAAGCTAGGCGGAACTCCTCCGCGTCCGTGTTGTCCGCCGACATGATCCGCGCCTTCCCTTGCAGCACCACGAACCCCCACCAGCTTTCCCTCGACACCAGCAGCGTGCAGCGCGGGTCGCGTCGGAGGTTCTTCAGCTTTGCCCTGTCCTCGGTGACGGTGAACCCGATCCCCTCGCTAAACGGCCCGCAACTGACGATGCTCATCTGCACCGACCCGTCCCGCCTGTAGGTGCTGAGCACCCCTCGGTGCGTGGTCCTGGCGAATTCCACTACGCTTTCTGGGAGCATCGCCCCTCCTCTCCGTCGCTCATCTCATGCCCATCCCAACTTCCTGCCCAATCGACCATCACAGCCTGTCCTGCAGGAATCGGAGCAGTCGCGGAGCGAGAAACGCAGTATGGCTGCGCGGCTCGCCGAGGGGGTCCGACATCCAGAAATGCGGAGCCCCCGGCACTATCACCGTCCGCGTGAAGAATCCGGCCTGCTTCAGCCCATTGACGAAGGCTTCCGACTGGGAGTGGTGGTCGACGATGTCGTCCTCCGAGCCCCACACCACCAGGAAGGCAGTCTGATTGTTGTCCACTGTGGTGTAGGTCATCGGCGACGCCTCGTAGAAGAGCCACTTGCTTTCCATGGGACTCTTCCCCAGCAGGTTCTGGGTGATCTGGTCCAACGGGCGTGTCACCTGGTCGTGGTTCCACTGCGCCAGCATGTCATATACCCCATAGATGCCAACCACCGCCTTCACCGAGGTGCTTACGCCGGAATACGGGTCGCCGGCATATGCATCGGCGAACAAGGGCAAGTCCCCAGCGAGGGCCGTCAGTGCGCTGAGGTGCGCCCCCGCCGAATCGCCCATCAGCCCGATCCGGTCTGGGTCCACGCGCAACTCCTCGCTCCTGCTCTTCAGGAACTGGACCGCAGCTCGTGAGTCGTGCACAGACGCTGGATAGCGGTTCTTCTCCCCCTGCAGCAACCGGTAGTTGACGGAAAACACGGCATATCCCTGCTCCGCCAGGTAGGGACCCCAGTACCGGTAGCTCTCGGACGAGCCCAGCTTCCAGCCGCCCCCGTGCAGTGCCACGATGGCAGGAAAGTTGCCCGGTCCTTCCCCCGGTCCTCCCGGCGAATACAGGTCGCCGGTGAGTGAATCACCGTCGTGCACCCCGAACTCCATGTCTCGTTGGATGCTCACCTCTCCCATGTGACACCTCGAACGAACGGATTGGACCACAAGCACGGACTGGTCTCCGTGCCGCCAAAAACTAGCATCCGTAGGGGATTGGGTCAAACCGGCCCATCACTAGAGGGCAAGGAACGTCGTGACAAGCCCATGGAACTTATTCCAGCATCCCGACGTCTTACCAACTGAGAGGGTACCGGCGTAAAATCGGGCAACTGGAGGAGTCGGCGATGACGTGGAAGCTGTTGGGGTCTGTCGTCTGGGTGCTTCTGTTGGCGATACTGGTGGCCTGTGGCGGGCCTGAGCCGGATGTGGTCCACGGTCCCGCTCCCGCGACGCCGTCGCCAACCGCTACGGCAGTCGCCCCTTCAACACCCGCCATCAGCCCGACGCCCATCGCCGTACCCACTCCCATGATCGGGCCCGCCCCAACGCCTTCCCCCCTTCCCACAGCATCCCCAGTCTCCACCGGAACCCCCGAGCCGACGCCCATGCTCGTGACCCCCACTGCCCAGCCCACGCCCATGATCATGGTCGACCCCCGCCTCAAGGCCGACAGCTTTGTGGTCGTGGCCCCGCAGACCTTGCGGGCCGGCTATACCGAGCAGGTATCCGTCTCCCTGTTCAGCGACGATAACCCAGCGGCTGGGGACGTGCGCCTCACCCTGCGCCAGGGGGATGTCGTCCTCAGTGCCCCGTCGGCCCGCATCGAGGGCGTCGGAACCGTCCACCTGCCCATACCCGCAACCACCGCTGGAGCCTACCAGTTGGAAGCAGCGGTCGACGGCATCGCGGAGAGCAGCCGTGCCACGGTGCACGTGGAGGAAGGCCTTCTGCTGCTCCTGGAAACCGACAAGCCGGTCTACAAGCCCGGCCAAACTATTCGCATCCGCATTATGACCCTCGACGTCGGCCTCAAGCCCCTGCCCTCCGGTGCCATCGTGGAGGTGCAGGACGCCAAGGGCATCAAGGTCTTCAAGACAGAAATCGATACCGACGACTATGGCATGGCAACGGTCGACCTGCCCCTCTCCACCGAACCCAATCTGGGTGTCTGGAAGCTGACCGCTCTCAGCGGAGACCACGAGACCCAACTGGACGTGCGGGTGGAGGAATACGTTCTCCCCAAGTACGAGGTATCCGTGACCACAGAGCGCCAGTGGGTGCTGGCCCACGAGCCCATCCACGGCACTGTCAGTGGTGAATACTCCTTCGGCAAGCCGGTAGTTGGCGAGGTAGAAATCCTAGCTTCCCGCTACGTGGGCGCATGGGAAGAATACGCCCGCTTCAGCGCACCCATCGACGGCGAGACCGCTTTCGAGTTGCCCCCGGTGGGGTATGTCGCTGGCGTTCCTCAAGCCGGAGGCCAAGGAAACGTCACCCTCGACGTGTCCATCGTCGAGAAGAGCACCGGCTACCAGGAGAGCACCTCCGAACTGTTCACCGTAGCGTCCTCCCCCTTGGTATTGAAAGTGGTGCCCGAAAGCAATGTATTCAAACCCGGTCTCGAAATGGGCTACCTCGTAGTGGCCCAAACCCCCGACGGCCAACCCGTCGACACCGAGGTGAGGATCACCTCCTCGTATGTCGACAAGGAGTTCGAGCCTCTGGATGCTGGCGTGGCATATGTCACCACATCCAACGGCAGGGCCCTGCTCGAGATCGAGCCCCCCGCTGATGCCGTATTCTTCGTGCTG
>JAAXIE010000020.1 GCA_012270525.1 Dehalococcoidia bacterium
ACCGAGGCCGTCCACCATGCGGACGCGGTAGTTGAAATAGGCCGAAACGTGCGCGATGTCCAGGATGTCCCGGTCGGTCCATCCCACGTCACGCAGCTTCTGGATGTCGTCCTGGGTCATGGCCGATGGGGTGAGGGTGAGCTTCTCCGACCACTCCAGCATGGCCCGCTCCGCCTCGGTCAGGTCCGCCCTCCGCCAGTCGTTCTGGATGAACTCGGCGGTGAGGTCGTCGCCACCCACTCTACGCAGGGCCCCTGCGTGGGAAACGGCTCAATAACGGCAGTTGGCCGCCAGCGATGTGACCGTGGCGATCATCTCCCGTTGGGCTGGCGTCAGGCGGGAGGGGCCCCGCATGATGTCCATCATGAACTCGCGGGCATGGAGCATGGCTTGAGGATGCAGGCTGGAGAGTTCTGGCGGTGTGACCGGTCGCTCCGTTCCCGGCCCCGGCTCGCCGTAGGTCTCGCCCATGCGCTCGTTGAGTTCCGCCATCCTGTCGTAGGCAGCCTTCAACTCGCCGTCGGCTTCGCTCTCCCTGATCACCTGTATCCAAGGCATCGTGCACCTCCTGCCTCAGTTGACCATCTCATTCCAAGTGCAGCCCACCGAACATCATACCCTCCGCACCGGTCCAAAACGTCGCTCGATGCGGCACCGCGCCTATCTGCAACTCATTTTTCCGTAGCTGAAATGCGCCGCGACCGTCGCATTTCCTGGAAGTTTCAGCTTTGGGTCCCTAGCTGAAAGACTGGCCGCGACGTGCCGCCGGAGGCCCGTGCCACTCCTGAGCAAAACATACACGGGCCTTGCGCAGGTTACTGCTTTGGCCTGGCATGGTCTGCTTCGTTCCTCCGGGAATAGCCCGGCTGGCGAAACCGCTGCGGGCTCGCTCCGCAGCCTGTAATCAGGCTAGCAGCGCAGAGGGCAGGAGGCAATCAGGGTTTGTCATGGACGAGGATGAGGGGCGATGCTGGCGTGGAACTCCCGGCCACACCCCTCAGGCTTTCAGCCTGCGGGACGTATCCAGCACCCTGGCCATGGCCTGGTCCATAAGTTCGCCCACGGATGGGTCGAGCAGGCTCCCGTCGGGGCTGATGACCTGGTCAATTTGAGGGAGAAGGACACGCGGTGTGACCACCACCCAGCCACCCTCGGCTTCCAGGCTGGAAACCAGGTGCTCCGCCATTCGCATGGAGCCCGAGCGACCCGGCGTGCACCCCATGACAAAGAAGACCTGCCCAGGTATCAGTGAGGGCGGACGGCAGGCCCACTCCACCACGTTTTTCATCACTGCGGGGATGGTGCTGTTGAATTCTGGGGCTGTGAGCACCACCGCATCGGCGTCTTCGATGCCCTCGCGCAGTTCTCTCACCACCGCCGGGTAGTCTGCGTCCAACGCTGGCCGGTAGAGAGGCACTGGGTCCAGGTCGAACTCCGCGGCTTCCACTCCCAGCTTCCTAACCGAGTCCATGGCCAGTTTCAGCAGCTTGTGGTTCCATGAACCCTCGCGCAGGCTCCCTGCGATTCCCAGTACTCCCAATTGGTCCCTCCGGTGCGGACCTGTTGGCCGCGGCCCGCGCAAGATCTCTCGTCCCGTCAGCAGCAAGAATACCACGGCAAGGCGGCCGTGTGCGCTCGGCCCCATTACGCGCCTCATTACACGCCACCGGCCCTCCCTAAATTCCACCCCATGATATAATCCCCTTCCCATGGACTCCCTTCCCCTGTTGCGCTGCGGCTTGGAAGACCTCGGCCTGGCTCTTACCCCTCACCAGTCCGACCAGTTCCAGTGCTACTACCACGAGTTGATGGCATGGAACCAGCGGATGAATCTCACCGCGGTGAAGGACTACGAGGGCGTGCAGGTGCGCCATTTCCTCGATTCCCTCACGGCGGCCCCTTACCTCAATGACGGCACTCGAACCCTGCTGGACATCGGCACCGGTGCAGGGTTCCCCGGCGTTCCCCTGAAGATCGTCTTCCCCCACCTGGAGCTGACCCTGTTGGACTCGGTGGGCAAAAAGACCGCCTTCCTAGAGCATCTGGTGCAGGAACTGGACCTCTCCGGCGTGCAGGTGCATACCGGGCGTGCCGAGGACCTCGCTCTGCATTCAGAGCCTCGGGAATCCTTCGACATGGTTGTGACCCGCGGTGTTGCAGTGATGCGGGTACTGATGGAGTTGACCCTTCCCTTCTGCCGACCGGGAGGCATGGTGCTCACCTGGAAGAAGGGAGAACTGGGGCCGGAGATATCGGACTCCCTTCATGCCATGGACGTCTTGGGAGGCAGACTCAGGGAGGTAGCTCCGGTAGAAGCCAAAGGGCTGCAGAATGGGCGGGTCATCGTACTGGTGGAGAAGCTGCGGGCCAGCCCCGCCAAGTTCCCCCGTCGCTCCGGTGTGCCCCAGAAGAGACCACTCTAGCCAGCTCCTTGGCCAAGAGGGGCCTGTCCTCGCTACACTAGGAAGCGATGTCCGCCACCCATAGGCCGTACCGCCCATGAACTTCCTGTCGCAGGTACACAGCAGTCCGCCATCAGGTCGTCGCCGCTACCTGGCCCTGACCACTATCATCCCCTTCGGCTTGGCTGCGCTGGTGCTCCTGTTTCTCGTCACCGGCTTCGACGTCGACCTCGCCGGGACCTGGGAGCGCATAAAGGCCAGCAATCCCCTGCTGTACCTGCTGGCAGTCCTCGTCCACTACACCACCTTCGCCTTCAGGGGAGCGCGATGGCGAGTGCTGCTGCAGAACGTGCAGCCAGCAGGCCAACGCGTCCTGGGGACCGCCCATTGCTCGGTGTTGGTGCTCATGGCTTGGACCGTTAACTCACTGGTCTGGTTCCGGCTGGGTGATGCCTACCGGGCCTACGCCTACGCCGAGCGCACCGGCGAGAGCTTCTTCCGCACCATCGGCACCGTGCTGGCGGAACGGGTGCTGGACGTGACCATCGTGTTCCTGTTGATTGTGGCTGGTGCGGTGACCTTGGCCCTCGGCGGAAGCGATACCTCGTGGCGTTTCGTGGCGGTGGCTGCAATCCTGGCCGCCGCGGTCCTGGGAGTCCTGCTGGCCATGGCCCTCTTCCGCTGG
>JAAXIE010000302.1 GCA_012270525.1 Dehalococcoidia bacterium
ACATGGGTGCTCTCCGGCGACGAGCACGTCGCCGAGTACGTTGCCCCGCCGAACGTAGTCCCCGCACCACCCGGGTCCGACCTGGGGGCCATGCTGTTGTCGGGAGAGATCGATGCCGCCATCGGTGTGGGCAACGCCGACTCCCCGGACATCCAGCCCCTGGTCCCCAGTCCCTTCGAGGCCGGGGCCGATTTCTACCGCGAGACCGGCATCTATCCCATCAGCCACCATGTCGTGGTCAAGGACGAACTGCTGCAGGCCAATCCATGGTTGGCGGAAGAACTCTTCCGGTTGTTCAGGTTGGCCAAGAACCAGTACCTCGATGAGCTATCGGCCACCGGCCCCCAGAACAGCCAGGACCAAACGCTTGCGCAGATGCAGCAGGTCATCGGCCCCGACCCGCTGCTGTACGGCGTGACCCCCAACCGCAAGACCCTGGAGTCCTTCATCCAGTTCAACGTCGACCAGAAGGTAATCTCCCGCCCGCCGGACCTGCAGGAACTCTTTCCTGCCTCGGTACTGGACCTGGTGTAGCCGGTCTACTGCCCAGACCTACTGGGCCGTCGAACCGCCGTCGATGACCAGTTCGCTTCCTGTGACGTACGAGGACTCCTCGGAAGCGAGGAAGAGCACGCCGTAGGCCACATCATCTACGGTGCCGAAACGTCCTATGGGGGTGCTGGCGAGTCGCTGCGCACGCTGCGCCTCATCGGATAGGAGTTCCTCCGTCATGGCGGTGACGATGATCCCGGGATGCACCGAGTTGGCCCGTATGCCATCGGAAGCATACTGCACCGCTGTTCCCTTGGTGAGGATGCGCACCGCTCCCTTCGACGCGCTGTACGCAGCAGCACGCGAGCCTCCGACCAAGCCAGCCACCGATGAAATGTTGATTATGGAGCCACCACCCGCAGCCCTCATCGCGGGTATGGCGTGCTTTGTACCCAGGAACACCCCGGTCACATTGATATCCATCACCTGCTCCCACAGCGCGACGCTGGTATCCTCGACCCTCACCATGGGGAAGATCCCTGCGTTGTTCACCAGGACGTCCAGCTTGCCGAAGCGGTCCACGGTGGCTTGGATTACGTCCTGCCACTGCTGTTCCTGGGTCACGTCGAGGTGGAGGTAGATGACATCGCCACCCTCCTGGCGTAGCTGAGCGGCCACCGCCTCGCCTTCCTCGTCCAGAATGTCCGCCAGCACCACCCTGGCACCTTCCTGCGCGAACAGCCGCCCCTCGGCAGCCCCCTGTCCCCTCGCTCCACCGCTGATCAGGGCCACCTTGCCTTCCAAGCGTGGCATGGCTTACCTCCTCCGTACGACCTGAACGTCCTCTCCGTTCCGCAATTGTGCCGGGCCATTGTGGCGGAAGCAACCTTGACCTAAAATGGGCCAAGTTGGTCAACAGTGCGCCCACTCGTAGCCCGCGCACTACGGATATCCCCCGAAGGAGAGAAACATGGCACGAATCAAGCACATCGCCCTGTCGACGGACGACCCGCCCGCAACTGCCGAGTTCTACAAGAGGGTCTTCGGCCTGGACGAGTTGCACCGCCGCCCAAAGGATACGGGCGAAGAGGGTGTGTGGCTCAGCGACGGGTACATCTATTTCGCCATCCTGAAGTACGGCAGTGACGACACCCCGAATCTGGGGGACGGCCCGTCCACCACCATCGGCTTCCACCACATCGGCTTCTACGTCGACGACCTGGAAGAGTCGGTGAAGACCATCGAGGCCAATGATGCCACCGAGTGCCCAGGCAGCACGCCAGCCAACCGCAAGTACAAGGGGCCCCAGGGCGTAATGATCGACCTGCGGAAGCGTGGCTGGGACGAGCAGATCCAGGCGAGAACGCAACTCTACGAGTTGACCCCCGCACCCCCGCGCAAGGGCCACGCCACCTAAGGGAGGGGCCGATAGTATAGGAGCGCCTGCGGCGGCGTGGGCGATGAAGGCTACTGACCGGCCGCCACGTCTCCCCGCAGGCGTTCCATGAAATCGGCTACGGGCATGGCCCCCAGGTCCTCTCCAGCGCGGGTGCGGACGGCGACCGCTTCCTGGTCGGCTTCCCTGTCGCCCACCACCAGCATGTAGGGCACCTTCTGGGTCTGCGCATCGCGTATCTTCAGGTTCATGCGCTCGCTGCGGGAGTCAACCTCCACGCGGAATGAAGCATCGCGGAGCAGCCTGGACACCTGGTCGGCATACTCAATGTGCCGGTCGGCGATGGGTACTAGTACCGCTTGGACCGGTGCCAGCCACGCCGGAAAGGCACCGCCGTAGTGCTCGGTGAGCACCCCCACGAACCGCTCGATGGAGCCAAGGATAGCGCGATGCACCATGTATGGCCGGTGCTGCCCGCCGTCGGAGCCTTGGAAGGTCAGGTCGAACCTCTGCGGCAGGTTGAAGTCGAACTGCACCGTGGTGCACTGCCATTCCCGGCCCAGGGCATCTTGAATCTTGATATCCACCTTTGGCCCGTAGAAGGCCCCGCCGCCTTCGTCAATGTCGTATTTCAGGTTCCGCTGTTCCAGGGCGCGCCGCAGGGATTCGGTGGCGTGTTCCCACATTTCCGGCTCGCCGGCATAGCTGTCCGGCCTGGTAGACAAGAAAATCGAATAATCCCTGAATCCAAAGGCGTCCAGCAATTCGAAGGTTAAGTCCAGCACGCCGCCCACTTCTTCCTCTACCTGCTCGGGCAGGCAGAAAATGTGAGCATCGTCCTGGGTGAATCCCCTCACCCGCATCAGTCCGTGCAGTACTCCGCTGCGCTCATAACGGTAAACCGTCCCCAGCTCGGCAATGCGCATGGGAAGTTCCCGGTAGCTGCGCAAAGCTGACCGGTACACCATTATGTGGAAGGGGCAGTTCATCGGCTTCAGGTAGT
>JAAXIE010000264.1 GCA_012270525.1 Dehalococcoidia bacterium
ACCAGATTGGGGGGTGGGGCTTCTGCATGGGGGTGATGGCCATGCGTGCTCCATGTATGTGCCAGTAGTTACCGTCGAAGTTGACCTCTTCACCACCCCACAAGAGCTTCATTACCTCCAGGGACTCGTTGAAGCGACTCAGACGCTCCGCGCGATTGGTATTGAAGGCTTCCAGTTCCAGTTCCCGGTACCCCAGCCCTACTCCGAGTACAAAGCGACCACCGCTAAGCTGGTCCATGGTCGCCACCTGCTCCGCCACGTCCAGGGGATTCATGTAGGTGAGCAGCAGGATGCCGGTGACCAGCTTCACTTCAGGGGCTTCGGGGATCAGACGGGCTAGGACCGGCAGAGGTTGGGGCCATACGGTGGGGTGGGACACATAATGCTGGGGACAGTAGATGGCTTTGTAGCCCCATGCGCTGGCCTCCCGGGCCACTTCCACCGCCTCGTCTATCTGATGGTGCAGAGGCCGGCTGGGATCTTCCAAGTAGTCGCGAATGTTCAGGCATAGCTCCATGGGCGACTTCCTTTCTGCGGTGGGACGTGGCACGCCTTGACGCGTTGGGGGGCAGACACTAGATTACCGCTAACTGCGGAATCCCGCTACAGCAACACCCCCGCGACAAGAGGGAGGACAGCATGAAGGTCATCGGTTTCGACCACCTGGTTGTCAACACGCGTAACGCCGACCGGGCCTTGGCCTTCTACCGCGACGTGTTGGGGCTGGAGGTCCTGCGCGAAGAGGAGTACCGTGCTGGCAAGGTCGGCTTCGCCTCGGTACGCATCACGCCGGAAACCATCATCGACGTACGGCCCTACGCCGGGGATGAAGAGTTCGTGAAGAACGTGGACCACATCTGCGTGCGGATCGCCCCTACCGACATGAACCGCATGAAGGAGCAGCTACAGGCCCGAGGCACGCAGACCGACCACGACATCAACGTGCGCTGGGGTGCCCAAGGGTACGGGGAGTCGCTCTACATTCGCGATCCGGAAGGACAGATGATCGAACTCAAGTGCAATTTTCAAGGAGAGAGGCTGCGACGGTTGGGCTGGGACGCTCGCCCCGGCCCAACCCGGGTGTAGCCGCGGAAGCCGGGGCGTGGCCCGCTCCGATTATTCCGGTACCAGGGGACCCATCCCGTCGAGCATGGAACGTATGTCCCCCAAGCTCTCACTGATGACGTTGGGGTCGAGCAGAGTCTTGCGCAGATAGAACTCGGTGTGGAGCTCGTTGGCCTTGGCCCTCCAGTATCCCATCATGGGGTTTCCAGTTAGCTTCTCTGCCCTCCTAAGCACGTTCCTGAACTGAGCATGGTGTTCATACTCCATGTCATGGGCCTCGGCTACTGCCTTGGCCATGTGTGAAGCAGCCCCCCAGCCCTTTTCACAGGCTTGATGCAGCTCATCGGACGAGAGGTAGCTCCACGCCCTTTCAAGGAAATCCTCAGCCTGCTTCGTATACTCAAGAGCTGCGGTCATGTCTGCCATGTCAGTCCCGCCTGCTTCTCAGAGCCCGCTTGGCCTAGTCCCACTTGGCGTAGGCCATAGCGCACCCTGTACCAGCAGGCGAGCGGTAGCACGGCACGTAATCGAATACCTCCATGTTCAGGTGTTCGCACGCTGACGTGGTCAATATCCAGTTGCGTATCTCCGAGTTGCCCGAATCCATCCGCTCACGGGGCAGGCGGGACAGCTTGACGATACTCTTCTCCTTCATCCCGTCCATCGCCATGTAGTCCAGCTCTTCGTCCACCACAAAGTGGCTCAGGCCACCTGACGCTAGGACGCCCACACGGGCCTTGGTCGGCCAAGCTTCTACGGCCCCGCGAATGGCCCGCCCCATGTCGAAGCACCGTTTGGGAGTCGGCTGGTTGGGCGGATAGTAGGTGTTCACCATGATGGGTACCGTGGGTATGAGGCCGTCGGTCATGATGCGGTGGTACACAAAACCGAAAGCGTGCCCGATCCCGCCCTGGGAGCGGCCACCGCGATCGGGGTCGAGGAACTTGGAGCAGCCCACGTCGTACTCCGATTCCACCAGGTACTGGATGATGTGGCGACCCAGGCCCGAGTGAGTGGGGACCACCTGGTCGCTTTCCCGGTAACCCACCAAGGGTCGATTGCCGACATCCGTGGAGATGCCTCGACCCTTGACCATTACCTCGTCTCCCCAATAGACGGAGAAACCGGGCATGTTGTCGTCCTGGAGGTACTCCTGCTGGTCATCCCCGACCATTATCAGGACATCAAGGTTGGCACCGTATAGAGCTTCTACCACCCTGGCGACGCCCTGTTGGTTCTGGTCGAACCGTTGCTGGAACTTCTCCGGGGTTATCTCCTTGGCTATACGCGTTACATCGGCCCGGGCCAGCAGGCTTTCGTAGTTGGAAACGACGCCATCGGTGCCAATGAGGGCTGGGTTGTTCTTGTCGTGCTCGCCTCGCGCTGGCCATGCTTCGGGGACCATGCTCACTTGGGGGCTGTGGGAAACTCCTAGGCCCAGTACCAGTTCCGCCATTATCTTCTCCCTCTCTGCTCAGGACTTCTCGCTATTACTGCTGGATGTGAAGTTAGCGCGATCTTTCTCGCCCCCTGTCCGCTACCACACCGGATCTTCTCTCAGGAGCGCCATTGCCTCCTCCTTTGCGACTGGGAGGGTGGTCCAGGAATTGATCGGAGGAGCGAGAGTCTAGTACCAATGACGCAATTCGATCCGGTTCCCATGGGGGTCGGTGATCTCTGCCCTGGCATACCATCCTTCCTGAATGCGCGGGCCCCAGGTAGGCTCGATGCCG
>JAAXIE010000001.1 GCA_012270525.1 Dehalococcoidia bacterium
GGTGTTGCCGCTGGTGGGCTCCAGGAGGATCTTGTCATGGGAGAGGACGCCGTCGTCCAGAGCGGCCTGCACCATGGACCGCGCGATCCTGTCCTTCACCGATCCGGTGGGGTTGTTGCCTTCCAACTTCGCGAAGAGGCGAACGGCGGGTGCGGGGCTGAAGGTGGGCAGCTCGACGAGCGGGGTGTCGCCTATGGCGTCGATCAGGTTGGCGCTGCGCATGGCTGTGCACGGCTCTCTGCAGACGCGCCGCCGCGGGGCCCCGCAGGCGGCGCCTTTCTAGTGAGCCGCAGCAACGCCCTCCTGGTCAGGCGCCGGGGCGAGGCCGCAGAACACCTCGTAGTCGATCAGTTCGGTCACCGTCGGGTTGTCCCCGCAGAGGGGGCACTTGGGGTTCTTGGGGATGCGCACCTGGCGGAAGTCCATGCTGAGGGCATCGATGAGCAGAAGGCGGGATGAGAGGCTCTCTCCGATGCCCAGGATCAGCTTCAAGGTCTCCACTGCCTGGATGCTCCCCACCAAGCCCGTTAGGGCGCCCAGGACGCCGGCCTCGGCGCAGTTGGGCACCATGCCCGGAGGAGGTGGCGAGGGGAATAGGCATCGGTAGCAGCCCTGGTCCGGCAGGTACACCGTGGCTTGGCCGTCGAATATCAGAATGCTCCCGTCCACCAGGGGAATGTTGGACAGGTAGCAGGCATCGTTGATCAGGTACCGGGAGGGGAAGTTGTCTGCCCCGTTGATCACCACATCATAGTCCCTGACGATCTCCATGGCGTTCTCCGAAGTCAGCCAGGTGTCGTGGGCAACGACGTTGGTGTCGGGGTTGAACTGGTGGATGCTGTCCGTTGCCGACTGGACCTTGGACCTGCCCACATCGTCGGTGTGGTGGAGGATCTGCCTCTGGAGGTTGGACACGTCCACCACATCGAAGTCGGCAACCCCGATGGTGCCCACGCCCGCCAGGGCAAGGTACACCGCCGACGGGGAGCCCAGGCCGCCCGCGCCTACGATCAGCACCTTGGACTCCAGCAGCTTCCGCTGGCCGCGGCTCCCCACCTGGGGCATGATGATGTGCCGGCTGTAGCGCTTTACCTGGTCGGGGGTCAAGCTAAGGGGTTGGGTTTGTGTCTGCGTCATTTGTGCGCCTCCTGTGCTTTCGGACAAAAAACATGCGCCCCCTCCATCTAACTTGAGAGGACGCAGCCTGTGCAGTTCTTATGTGGCCGGCATGCCCTCTACATCAGAGGGCGCAAACACAAGTGAAAAAGGTCGTCTTCGAGTCTCATTCCGCCCTCTAATGTATCCCAGCAGGTATCCGAGTGTCAAGGTAGATTAGGTACGGGGCTATGCGGCGGCGGGTGTCTGTGCCCTTGCCTGGTGTCCTCCCTCGGCTGCCATCTGGTGCTGGCGGTCGAGCAGGTCTGCTATTGAAGTGGAGCTCAGCAGGTCCTGGATGGCTTCGTCCACCGTCTGCCAGATGCTTCGCTGGGGACAGCAGACCGATAGGGTGCATTCGTTAGGTGCGATGAGGCAGTCCATGGACGGGGTATTGCCCTCAAGGGTGGACATGACCATCCACAGGCTGATCTCCGAGGGGTTCTTGGCCAGCATGTGGCCCCCGGAAGGGCCGCGGCGGCTGGTGATGAGGCCGTACTTGTGCAGGATGGTCAGAAGCTGGTCAAGGTAGGCTTGGGGAATAGCTTGCCTAGTGGCGATCTCGGCCGTTTGCACGGGACGGCTCCCGTAATGGTCGGCCAACTCGACCAGTGCCCTGACGCCGTAATCGACGCGCATCGGAACTTTCATCGCTCCTACCTCCGGCAGGGCCCTTTGGCAGATTCTAGCACCCGCAGCGCTGCTTAGCAACGCCGGGGCAGAACGGCGACGAAAGAGTTCGGGGACAGCGTTTCCCGATCAGGACGTTGTCCTCCCTTCGAACTTCCGGCCTGACGGTGGGAGGCCTTGACGCTGACCGTTGTCGGGCAGTAACGTAATCAGTTGACCATCCGTAGATGAAGACCATATTGCCTGGGAACGGACCATCGGTACATCCCGGGGAAATTAGAAGGGACACAAAGTGGCAAACAGGATCACCCTCTCTCTGGAGACCCGCAGCATCATGGGCAAGCAGGTGAAGAAGCTTCGCAAGGCAGGTACGGTGCCTGTGCACCTGTACGGCCCATCCATATCTCCCCGGTTCCTCCAATGCGCCACTTCCGACCTGCTTAAGGTGCTGGTTCAGGCTGGCAGCAACACGCCCGTGTTCGTCACCCTGCCGGACAGCGGTGAGGAGCACCTGGCATTTGTCCGGGAAGTACAGTGGGAACCGCTGCGGGGCACCCTGCTCCACGTGGACCTGCTGCAGACCGAGGTCTCCCAGCGGATCTCCGCCGACGTCCCTATTTTCCTGGAGGGAGAGTCCCAGGCGGCAAGGGAAGCCGGGGGCACCGTAGGCCAAGTGCTGCGCACCCTCAGCGTGGAGGCGCTGCCCCTGGATATGCCCGGCGACCTGCGGGTGGATGTGTCGGTGCTGACCGACGACAGCAACGTCCTGCGGGCAGGGGACATTGGCCTGCCCGGCAACGTCACCCTGCTTACCGACCCTGAAGAGATGGTTGCCCGCATAGAGCTGCCGGTGCGTGCGGAGGAAGTGGTGGTAGAGGAAGCGGAAGAGGCTGCGCCCGAGGAGACCGAGGAAGAATCCGAGTAGCGAGGTCCTTCCGACCGGTCCGTCAGCTCGGCAGCCCCGTTCCTACGAACTCGGGATAGCCCCGCTGGAACTCCCCGGCGCTGACGGCCCGCTTCCCCTCCAGTTGGAGGG
>JAAXIE010000056.1 GCA_012270525.1 Dehalococcoidia bacterium
CGAACAGGCGCGCCTGGAAAGCGCGTAGCTCGGGGAACCGGGCTCGTGGGTTCGAATCCCACCCTCTCCGCCAAGCCCACCGCCATCCTCATTCTATGCACGATACGCCTCCCGGATCCCACCTCCCGCGAGAACCGGAGTCGTCTTTCCACCACGACCACCCCGTGCCGTGGCGATCCCCGACTGCGACATCTGCCCCTAGTGCAGTCCCCAGTCCTTTGCTAGAATCCCTGCCGCCATGAGCGACGCTAGATATTGGGTGGCCTTCAACCGCATCCCCCATCTGGGGACGGTGCGGTTCCGCCAGTTGGAACAGCACTTCGGTACCCTGGAACAGGCTTGGTCCGCCACGGCTGGTGCCTTGAAGGCGGCTGGTCTGGACAGCCGTGCCGTCAGCGAGGTCGTCTCCAACCGCGACTCCATATCGCCTGACGGGGAGATGGAGCGCCTCTCCCAAGCCAGCGTGCGGGCCGTAACATGGCAGGACGAAGAGTACCCCGACCGTCTCAAGGAGATCGACGACCCGCCTCCCGTTCTCTACGTCAAGGGAGCCCTCCTGCCCGATGACTGGCGGTCCATCGCCATCGTGGGTACCCGCAGTGCCACGTCCTACGGCAAGCAGGCCGCTTCCACCCTGGCCCGCGACCTGGTCGCTTCCGGCATCACCGTGGTCAGTGGCTTGGCCCGCGGAATCGACGGCGTAGCCCACCGCGAGGTGGTCCAAGCAGGCGGGCGCACCATTGCGGTGCTGGCCAGCGGTCTCGACAGCATCTACCCCCCGGAGCACGCATCCCTCGCTGCCTCCATCAGCCAGCAGGGAGCCCTTGTCTCCGAGCACCCCTTGGGAGTCAAACCCCGTTCCCAGCAGTTCCCTCGACGCAATCGCATCATGAGCGGGATGACCCTTGGAACGCTGGTCATCGAGGCGGGCGAGGGCAGCGGGGCGGTCCGCACCGTGCAGCACGCCTTGGAACAGGGGCGCGAAGTCTTCTGCGTTCCCGGCAGCATCTTCTCCGACAAGAGCAGGATGACTAACCTCCTGATCCAGCAGGGTGCCAAGCTGGTGCTCAATCACGAGGATATCCTGCAGGAACTCAACCTCTCTTCCATCCCTCAACAACTGGCCCTGTCCGCGGTTGCCGACCTGCCCGAAGGCGACGAGAAGTCCATCCTCGAGCACATTCTCTTCGAGCCGCTGCACATCGACGAAATCCGTGGACGTTGCCAGTTGCCCATCGCCCTTGTCAGCAGTACGCTGGCAATGATGGAATTGAAGGGACTCGTCCGCCAGGTCGGCGGCATGCACTACGTACGTTCATAAGGGGGCCTGTACAAACATGGCTGGTGGAGCCAAGACGAGCAGGGCCAGCAAGAGCAGGAAGGCTGGCAAGAGTCTGGTGGTGGTCGAATCGCCCGCCAAGGCGCGGACCATCGCCCGAATCCTCGGCGACGATTACATCATGAAAGCCTCGCAGGGGCACGTCCGCGACCTGCCCCAGAAGAAGCTCGGCGTGGACATCGACCGGGACTTCGAACCCCAATATTTCGTTTCCGATAGCAAGCAGGCTATCGTTAGCGACCTGAAGAGGGCGGGAGACGCCGCTTCCACCATCTACCTCGCCACTGACCCCGACCGCGAAGGCGAGTCCATCTCCTGGCATATCGCCGATGAAGCTGGCTGGAACAACGACGCCACCACCCTGCAGCGAGTGGTTTTTCACGAAAATGCCCCCGCAGCGGTGAAGGAAGCCTTCGAACATCCCCGCGATCTCGACATGCATCTCGTGGGAGCCCAGCAGGCCAGGCGCATCCTCGACCGGCTCGTCGGCTACCAGATCAGCCCCCTGCTTTCCCGCAGGGTTCAGCGTGGCCTCTCAGCCGGAAGGGTGCAGTCGGTAGCCCTGCGACTGGTTGTCGACCGTGAGCAGGAGATACAGGCCTTCGTGCCCGTGGAGTCCTGGACCATCGAGGCCCAACTGCTGAAGACTGACCCAGGCACACCGGTACCGGGCAGGGAAGAGGGTCCCTTCGATGCCACGTTGCACTCGGTGAAGGGACAGAAGAAGAAGCTCAACATCGGAAACGAGACCGCTGCCCGCGAAATCGAGGGCAACCTGACGGGTGCCAGCTACAGGGTCGCCGACGTGCGCACTCGCGAGACCAAGCAGTCGCCCGCACCCCCGTTCATCACCAGCACCCTGCAGCAGGAAGCATGGCGCAAGCTCCGTTTGGGCGCAAAGCGCACCATGGCCCTGGCCCAGCAACTGTACGAAGGAGTATCCCTCGGTACCGAGGGGCCGGTCGGCCTCATTACCTACATGCGTACCGATTCCACCAACGTGGCCGCATCGGCTTTGGCCGAGACCCGCGACTACATCACCGCGAGATACGGCAAGGACTACCTGCCAGCCAAGGCCCGGACATTCCGCAGCAAGGTCAAGGGCGCACAGGAAGCCCACGAAGCCATACGCCCCACCTCCGTCGCCCGCGACCCTGAAACCCTGCGACCTCACCTCAACCGCGACCAGTTCCGGCTCTACCAGGTCATCTGGTCCCGCATGGTCGCCAGCCAGATGGCCGAGGCCATCTCCGACAACACCACCGCCGACATCGACGCCACCTGCAAGGATGCCAACAAGGGCTACCTTTTTCGCGCTACCGGAACGGTCCTCAAGTTCCCCGGCTTCCGTACCCTCTACATGGAAGACGTGGACGACCGGTCGGACGACGCAACCGACCAGAAGAACGATGCCCTCCCCGTGCTGGCCCAGGGCATGGACCTCAGTTGCCTGAAGCTGGAATCCAAGCAGCACTTCACCCAGCCACCCGCCCGTTACACCGAGGCATCCCTTGTCAAAGCCTTGGAGGAGCGCGGCATCGGCCGGCCCAGCACCTACGCTCCCATCGTCTCCACCCTCCAGGAGCGCAATTACGTCGCCCGCGACGGGGGCCGGCTCAGCCCCACGGCCTTGGGCACCACCGTGTGCCAGCTGCTAAACCAGTATTTCACCGACATCATGGACGTCAATTTCACCGCACGCATGGAGGATGGCCTCGACGAGGTCGCCCGGGGCGAGAAGGAATGGGTCCCCGTCCTGCGGGAGTTCTACGAACCCTTCAAGGGCTCCCTCGACCACGCCAGCGAGGAGATGCCCCGCGTGAGGGTCGAAGAACCCACCGAGGAGACATGCGAGCAATGCGGCCGCGGAATGGTCATCAAGACCGGTCGCTTCGGCCGGTTCATGGCCTGTAGTGGCTACCCCGAATGCAAGAACCGCCGACCCCTGGAGGAAAAGGCAGCACCCGAACCCACCGAGGAAGTCTGCGACCAGTGCGGTAAGCAGATGGTCATCAAGACCGGCCGCTTCGGCAGGTTCATGTCCTGCAGTGGCTATCCCGAATGCAAGAACCGGAGACCCCTGGACAAGAAGGAGCCCGACCAGATCACCGATGAAGTCTGCCAGAAATGCGGCAAGCCTATGGCCATAAAGTCCGGCAGATACGGCCGCTTCCTGGGATGCACCGGCTACCCCAAGTGCCGTAACATCAAGAACATACCCGGCGAGAATTCGGGCGGCGAGACCGACGAGACCTGCGACGACTGCGGACGTCCCATGGTGCTCAAGCGAGGCCGTTACGGACCGTGGCTGGCCTGCACCGGTTATCCCGAATGTCGCGGGCGCAAGAAGGTGGAAAAGAAGGAAGACGGACCCGAACCAGTGCCCACCCCAGCCTAGACCAGTCCGGGATCCGTCCCCCGTCCATGTAATGACCGTCACATCAGCGCAAAGTGACCCGGAGACTCAGGCCCAGTCCTCTGGCCAACCCTCTTCGGAACAGGCCCCTTCGGCCCAGGATACCGATGAGGGGCTAGAAGATGACTCCCCTTGGAAGGAGTTGCTGTCCCGCTTCTCCCTCTACCTCACTGGACGCCGTGGCAGTTCTCCCAACACCGTCCGCATCTACACCACCGACCTTGTCCCCTTCTTCCGGTTCCTCGAAAACGAGGGGCTTGCGCCTGCCCAGGTGGGGCGTCCCGAAGTACGCCGCTACCTGGCTTGGCTCTCCACCAAGGGCAGGAAGCAGACCAGGGGGCGTGCCAACACCGCCTACGCCCGCTCCAGCGTGGCACGCAAGCTGGTCGTCCTGCGCGCCTTCTACCGCTACCTGGCCCAAACCGGCGAGATTCCTGCCAACCCCATACCCAACGGGCGTTCCCTTCAGGTCAAGGTCGACAAGCTGCTTCCCGTATTTCTGGGCAAGGACGAGACCCTGCGCCTCGTCGATGCTCCCGACCGCACAAAGCCCCTTGGCGCGCGCGACGCCGTGATCCTGGAACTCCTCTACTCATGCGGCCTCCGCCTGTCCGAACTGGCTGGCTTGGAAGTGGGTAGCCTGCATGCCGCCACCCGTGAAATCAAGGTCAAGGGCAAGGGCTCCAAGGAGCGGGTGGTCATCGTCGGACGTCCTGCGGCTGAGGCTCTCGCCGACTATCTGCAATGGGCCCGGCCCCAGTTGCTGGCCGAGGCCCGCGAACCCCTGCCTTTCGGAGAGGACCCCCTGCTGCTCAACCGGTATGGTGCACGGCTCTCGCGCCGTAGCATCGAGAAAATCGTCTCGACGTATGCCAGCCGGTCCGCCACCCGGCCCGGCGTGCACCCCCATACCCTTCGCCACACCTTCGCCACCCACCTGATGGACGGCGGGGCAGACATCCGTGTGGTCCAGGAGCTTCTGGGTCACGCCTCGCCAACCACAACCCAGGTCTACACCCATGTGACCCAGAACCAGGCCCGGCAGGTATACATGGCATCCCACCCCCGCGCCCGGCAGGGATAGCCCAGATGTCCCGCTTCCTCCTCATCAATGGCCCGAACCTGAACTTCCTGGGACGGCGCGACCCCAACCTCTACGGCGCCTTGACCCTCGACGACATCGAGCAGAGGCTCACCCAGCTCGCCACCAGCCTGGGCCACGAAATAGTCTGCTTCCAGTCCAACAGCGAAGGCGCAATAATCGACTTCGTCCAGGAAAACTGGCAGCGCAACCGCGGCGTAATTATCAATCCGGGTGCTCTTACCCACTACGGCTACGCCCTTCGGGATGCCCTGGCCGACGCCAGCGTGCCGGTAATCGAGGTGCACATCAGCAACATCTATGCCCGCGAAGGCTTTCGCAGCCACTCGGTCATGGCCCCCATCGCCCGGGGCCAGATCAGCGGCTTCGGCTGGCAAGGCTACCTCGCAGCCCTTGACCTCCTTTCCGCCATCGACGAGGAGCAGTAGGCTCTCACTGCCACCCCCCGCCCCCGGTGCCCAGCCGTCATACGCACACCAGCACCCACATCCGCTACCGACCTTCGCCTCAGCCGGTCCCCCATGCCCCATGATGACCTTCCCCTGTTGACGCCCGCCCGCCTGCCGGGTATTCTGAATCAGGCTGGGGACAGACCCCCCCAAAGGGTCACCCCAGCTTTGTTATTCTTGCCTGGAAGGAACAACACAGGTGTCAACACCGAATCCGTGCCCAGGGCCTGTCCCCGCCACGAAAGCTCGCCAGGACCTGCCGCCAAGCCCCCCTGCGGCGCACCGCGGCAATTCACCAGCTACCCACCCAAAGCTGGAAGTCCCCGGAGATGCGGCCAACGCGGCGTACCTCAGCTACAGAAAAATGAATTTCACATACGGCCGGTGCCGCTCCCGCTGTCTGTATTAGGGCGATGCCTGCGTGTAAAATAGCTGGGTTGAGTTACTATCCGTCGGAGTCAATGGAGGAAGGAAAGCAATAGCATGAGCGCAAGACTGGACAAGCTGCGGGCTGTGTTGCCCCAAAAGAACGTGGACGCCCTCCTGGTCTCGTTGCCGGAGAACCGCCGGTATATGTCCGGGTTCACCGGCTCGGCGGGATACCTCTTCATCACCGGCGACCGTGCCATCCTCGGCACCGACTTCCGGTACACCGAGCAGGCCGAGAAGCAGTCGGCAGGCTACCGGATCGAGCGGATGACGGCCGGCCAGGGGTGGAAGTGGCTCCCAGAACTGGCGCAGGAAGCAGGGCTCGAACGGGTCGGCTTCGAGGCGAGCGACGTATCGGTCGCGGCCCACTCCGCCTTCAGGAAGGCGATCGAGGAGCACGAAGACTCGTCCGGTCCGACCCTCGTCGAGACGAGCGATCTCGTCGACAAGATGCGGGCCGTGAAGGACCGCGACGAGCTCGAGATCCTGACGAAAGCCGTTGAGGTCACCGACCAGGCGCTCGAATCCGTCGCCGCTACGGTCGAGCCGGGTGTAACCGAGGGCGAGGTTGCGTGGGAGCTCGAAAAGTCGATGAGAGAACAGGGCGCTGAGGGCCTCGCCTTCGAGACCATCGTCGCCGCGGGCCCGAACGGCGCGTTGCCGCACCACCTCGCCGACGAGACCCCGCTCAGGGAGGGCCAGGCCGTCGTCATCGACATGGGCGCGAAGTACGACGGCTACTGCGCCGACCTGACCCGCACGATACTCGTGGGAGAGCCCGACGAGAAGTTCGCCGAGGTCTACGGTACCGTGCTTCATGCCCAGATCGAGGCCGAGGAGCGCGTCAGGCCGGGCATGACCGGCCAGGAGGTCGACGCCATCTCCCGCGACATCATCGCCGACGCGGGCTACGGCGACAACTTCGGCCACAGCCTCGGCCACGGGGTCGGCCTCGCCGTGCACGAGTACCCGCGCGTCGGCCCCACGGGGGAAGACGCCATCGAGGACGGCATGGTCTTCACCGTCGAGCCCGGCATCTACCTGTCAGGCTGGGGCGGCGTGCGAATCGAGGACATCGTCGTCATGGAAGACGGCCGCGCCCGCGTCCTCAGCCGCGCCCCGAAGCTAAACGTCTAGGGCCGACTCGCCGTGTCGCCCGCATCGTGTGTGTAGGGGCGACTCGCCGAGTCGCCCGTGCTCACGTCCGAACGTGAACGGGTGCGAGGAGCCGCAGTCCGCGCTACAATAGAATCTGGCTAGTGCACAAGCCCCTGTAGCTCAGGCGGATAGAGCA
>JAAXIE010000088.1 GCA_012270525.1 Dehalococcoidia bacterium
AACGAAGACCGTGAAAAGTTAAGCACTGTCCGCGACAGACCTTATTTTGGGCGGATTGACTACACCACGGACAGCACAGGCAGCGAGCAGAGCTTCTACATCGGCGACGTTCACGTGGACAATCAAGACCCTGAAATCGTCAGCCGTAACGCTCCCATCGCCAAACTCTACTATATGCCCACGGAAACATCCTACCAGGTACCCGGAGACCCTCTTAACCGAACGCCGCCAAAAACTGAGTCCGCGAGGGTTTCCCTTAAGCGCACCCTCACCATACAGGAAGCCCAGCTTCTTGACCTTGAGGATGTGCTGAGGCTACCGCCAGGGCCCAGGGCTTTGCCAGCAACCTCCTCCCGGATATTGGACGAGAGGCTGACTGGCCCCAGTCAGGACCAGCTTGAGGATGCGGTCGAAACAATCCAACCCGAGCAGTACCAGACGATCGCAGCCAGCCAGAAACCGGTCCTAATAGTCCAGGGAGCTGCCGGCAGTGGCAAGAGTCTGATAGCCCTTCATAGAATAGATTTCATACTTTCGCCGTTCAGCAATATCGGCAACCTCCGCCGTCCCACCGCCGACCGCGTTATGATGTTTGGCCCTTCACCCGCTTTCCTCAGGTATGTGTCAAGCCTACTGCCGGACCTGGGTATCAACGGAGTCAGACAAATGACAGTCACAGACTGGATGCTCGGCCAGTTCTCCGCCCGGGTTACCGGCACCAGCGACAGAGTGTTTGACGACCTCATGAACAACCGTCGGAAGATATCGGAGGCTGAGGTGGAAGCTCACCTGTTCAAGGGCAGCATGAAGATGAAGGTCATGCTGGACAATTTCGTCAAGCAACACAGAGAAACGATACTGAGCCATATCAGGACATCACCCGGTATCGTCATAGCGGGCGTGGGGCGACAACCCATGGAGATCAGCAGCAGCGACTTGGAACGCAGGGCCAGGGAAGCCTTGCGAACACGACCGCAACCAAACGTCGCCCGGGGGTTTGTGCTGGAGGGTCTGTTGGGGCAGTGGCGTAACACTACACTGGGCCGCACCAACCAGCAGTCGGGTTCTGCGTCCAACCTGGAGCAGAGCCGAAGAGACGTGGCCTGGGCTCTTCAGACTATCTGGCCAAGAACTGACTTCAGGGAAGAGTACGCCACCCTCGTATCGAGTCCCCACGAGTTAATGCGCCATGCCAAGACCGGTGATATCGACCTGGACGACGCAACGCACATCAGCCGGACTGCCCCGTCTGGAGCCGGTCAAGCCCTCGGTAACACCGATTTGGCTGCAGCCCTCTATCTCGACTACGCCATCAACGGCTTCACGAGCGAGGTCTTCGAACACGTTGTTGTGGACGAGGCCCAGGATATATCTCCCCTGGAGATTGAGCTTATGCGAATGCACTCGATCAACGGCAGCTTCACAATTCTTGGAGATTTGAGACAGAGCATCCTACCCTACAAGTCGGCTACCAACTGGACTCATATTCGGAACCTCTTCGACCGGAGCGACGTATCAAGGCTCGACAGTCGTACCAGCTACCGCAGCACAAAGCAGATCACGCAATATTCGAATCGCCTGCTGCAGTCTTTGCCGCGACGAACAGAGATGCCCATACCATACGACCGTAGTGGAGAGAGACCCAATCTTGTCCGCTCCAACAGCGCCCGGGAAATGAGAGAGTCCATCATCGAGTCAGTGGAACTGCTGAGGCTTGAGGACAACATACGTTCGATAGCGGTCCTCACCAAGTGGAGGCAGACCGCGCAAGACATTGGCAACGCCCTCACCGAGTCCAACGTAGAAGGGGTCGGCGAACTTACTCGGCACGGGTTAGTCGACACGGACATTACCGTAAGCCCCATCATATTGACCAAGGGGTTGGAGTTCGACGCAGTCATAGTGGCCAACGCGAGCAAAGAAAACTTCTACGATACCGAACTGGACCGCATGCTGTTGTATGTGGCCTGCACGCGCGCCCGTCACCACTTGGAGATACACTGGTACGGAACACGCTCGGCCATCGTGCCCGACGTATCCAGGCTCCTTCAGTAACCTGGATAGTACGAGAGCGCGGGAACGCTCGCCGATGCCCGCCTTCACTCGGTGATGCGAAGGTGCAACTCCCGCAACTGCTCTTCGCTGACGGCCGACGGCGAGCCGAAGAGGAGGTCGGTGCCCCGTTGGGTCTTGGGGAAGGCGATAACGTCCCGTATGGAGTTGGTGTGGGCCAGGATGGCCACCAGGCGGTCGATGCCGGGAGCGATCCCTCCGTGGGGAGGCGCTCCGTAATCGAAGGCCTCCAGCAGGTGCCCGAAACGCTCCTGAATATCGGCTCCGTCGTAGCCCAGCAGCTTCAGCACCTTCTCCTGCAACCCGCGACGGTGGATGCGTATGCTGCCACTGGCCAGTTCGCTACCGTTGCATACCAGGTCGTAGGCCTTGGACTTGATGGAGCCGAGGTCGGGGCCGTCCAACAGGTGCACCTGGTCGTCCTTAGGGGCGGTGAAGGGATGGTGCGAGGAGTTCCAACGCTGCCCCTCAGCGTCCCACTCGAAGAGGGGGAAGTCGACAACGAAGGCAAAAGCGAGGGTGTTGGGGTCGGCTAGGCCAAGGCGATGTCC
>JAAXIE010000275.1 GCA_012270525.1 Dehalococcoidia bacterium
TGGCTCTGCATGATGTGGCCCCGCCTCCACCTCCTCCGCGAACTCCTCTCCGACGACGGCGTTATCTTCGTGTCCATCGACGACCATGAGCAATGGCGGCTGCTAGCTCTTCTAGAGGATGTCTTCGGTGACGATAACTTCGTTGCAACATTCGCCTTCGTTCAGAATTTGGCCGCGAGACCGGGGAAATGGATGCGACAGGTCCACGAGTATGTACATGTTTTCGCCAAGGAGATTGGTCAAGCAGGTTTCGCTCAACTGGCCACTGATGAAGACCCGGCTTCTGAATGGGACCAAGACGAGTTTGGCTACTACAGAGAAGGCTATGGCCTAATACGGACTGGCACAGGGGCACGTAGACAAGATCGGCCAGAACTGTTCTTCCCCATATTTGTAAGCTCGGATGGCCAAATCAGTCTTCGGCGGCAGTCTCCGGATGACACCGAACTTCTGCCCATTCATGGTAACGGTGACGAGGCGCGGTGGATGTGGTCGCGTGAGCGAGTGCAAAATAGTTTGTCAGAGCTGATAGTGAAACCTCACCGGACAGCCGGATTCCAATTGGTTACCAAAGTTAGACCCACCATAGGGGACGACTTCTCAATTAAGCCTCGCTCATTGTGGTACAAGCCGCAGTATTCGGCAGCGAATGGAACTAACCTCATTAGGGCCATATTCAACGGGGAAAGAGTGTTCGACTTTCCTAAGGCGTTGCCATTTGTCATAGACCTTATTAAGTTCGCCAATGTCGGCCCCGACGACATCATCCTGGACTCCTTCGCTGGCTCTGGCACCACCGCCCACGCAGTCCTCGCCCTGAACAAGGAGGACGGGGGCAATCGCAGGTTCATCCTGGTGGAGTGCGAGGACTACGCCGACAGCATCACCGCAGAGCGCGTCCGCCGCGTGATCGACGGGGTGCCAGGGGCCCGCGACAAGGCCTTGAAGGAAGGTTTGGGTGGCTCCTTCACCTACTGCACCCTGGGAGACCCCATCGAACTGGAAGGGATGCTCACCGGAGAGAGCCTGCCCGCATATTCCGTCCTGGCCTCCTACCTGCTCTACACCGCAAGGGGCATCGCGGTGGGGGATGATCTGAAACCCCAGGGCAAGGACGGCCTGTTCCACACCACGGACGACCTCAACTACCACCTCCTGTACCAACCCGACGTCGATTGGCTGCGCAGCAACGAGGCCACCCTGAACAGAGAGCGTGCTGAGCGCATCGGCCAGGCCGCCAAGGCGTGCGGAAAGAGGGCCGTTGTGTTCGCCCCCGACAAGTTCATCAGCCAGAGCGATCTCACCCCGCTGGGCGTCACCTTCTGCCAACTCCCCTACGAACTCCTCAAGAGCGGGTAGCCCCGTGCGCCACCTCACCCGATTCGTGGTCGCTAAGCTACACCGGAGATTTGAACGATGAGAATAACCGTAACTATCGATCGTGATGAAGACGGCGTATGGGTCGTCGAATGCCCAGCCATTCCGGGTTGCGTCAGCCAGGGAACCACCAGGGAAGAGGCACTGGTCAACATGGAGGAGGCCATCTCCCTCTGCCTCGAAGTGCGGGCGGACCAGGGGTTGCCTCTGACCATAGAAACAGCATAGAGAGCAGGCGATCATCGTGGAACTGAAGGAATACCAGGCCAAGACCCTCGACGCCTTCAGTGAGTGGCTGCGGGAGTTGGACAAGGCAGGGCAGGAAGCAGCGAAGGGTGTCGCCGCCCTGGAGAGCGTTGGGCTGGATGTGCCAGCCGAGATGCGGAATTATCCCCGCAGGGCTTGGGAGAGCTTGGCCGCCGCAGGGGGAGTCGCCGACCCAAAGCGCGCATACGTCGCCCGCACCGATGAGGCGGGACACCCAATCCCCCACGTTTGCTTCAAGATTCCCACGGGCGGGGGCAAGACCCTGCTGGGGGCCGCTGCCCTCGAGCGCATGAACCGCTCCAGAGGCCTTGTGCTGTGGATTACCCCCACGACCGCCATCTACCAGCAGACCAAAGCCACCTTCTGGGACCGGGAGCATCCCTACCGCCAGATGCTGGAGCGGGCCAGCGGCGGGCGGGTCAAGATGCTGGAGAAGGACAACCCCTTCACCTATGGCGACGTGACCAACTACCTCTGCGTGATGCTGCTGATGCTCCCAGCGGCCAACCGGCGCAAGGGCCGCGACTTCCTGCGTATGTTCCGCGACTCCGGTAGGTATCCCACCCTGTTCCCCGCCAGCGACGACCCATTGGGCCACGGCAAGCTGCTCGAACAACACCCCGACCTGGACCGTGACTCGGAAAGTGGGCCGGTGAAGCACAGCCTGTTCAACGCGTTCAAAATGCTACGCCCCGTGGTGGTGCTCGACGAGGCGCACAAGGCCTATGGCAAGGCGGACGAGGCCCGGGATTTCGTCCGGGCCGTGAATCGCCTCGACCCGCGCACGGTCATCGAACTGTCGGCCACCCCCAACCGCAGCATCAGCAACCTGCTGGTGGATGTTGCCGGCACCGAACTCAAGAACGAGGAGATGATCAAGCTCCCTGTGCAGGTGAAGGCCACGCGAAAAGACAAGGTGGACTGGCAGCACACCCTGGGCGAGGCCCACGAGGAGTTGGAAAAACTGGATGCCGAAGCCCGGGACCTGCAGCAGAGCGACGGTACTTACATCCGACCCATCGCAGTGGTGCGCGTGGAACGCACCGGCAGGGACCAGCGTGACCGCGAACGTATCCATGCCGAGGACGTGCGGGAGCACCTGACGCGCAACCTGGGGGTGCCGGAGGGGGCGGTCCGGGTGAAGTCGTCGGATGCCGACGAACTCGGGAAGGAGGACCTGCTCTCCGAAACATCCCCGGTGCGATGGATCATCACCAAGGCCGCCCTGATGGAAGGTTGGGACTGCCCGTTCGCCTACATCCTCGTGATGCTGGATAACACCAAGGCCCAGCGGGCCATCACCCAGTTGGTGGGGCGCGTGCTGCGCCAGCCATACGCCAAGCGCACCAACCGCCCCAAGCTGGACCAGTGCTACGTCCACTGCTTGAACACGGACATCGGCGTGGCCGTAGAGCAGGTGAAGGCGGGACTGGAGCAAGAGGGACTCGACGGACTCGGAGACCAGGTGTTGTCCGACGCCTCAGAACTGCAACGGCGGGTTATACAGAGGCGCGAGAAATTCCGCCAGCAGGCCATCTTCCTGCCGGTGGTGAACCACCGCGAGGGCGGCGGCTGGCGCGAACTTGACTACGAGAGTCACATCCTCTCGGAAATCGACTGGGCGTCCATCCGCCCGCCCGATCCGCAACTCAGTCTTGCCGAGGGCGCGACCAGCCAGTGGGCTACCGTGGACGTGGGGGACACGCCGACGGTGTACCACGCCGACCAGGAGTTGTACGTCGACAAGACCATCAGCATTTCGTGGTTCGCGCGCCGGCTGGCAGACCTGGTGCCCAACCCCTGGCAGGCAGCCCGCATAGTGCAAGAGCTGGTGGAGCTATTGCGATCGGCGGGCCTCACCGACGACGACATATACGATGGTCGTGGCCGGCTTGTAGCGAACTTGCGTGACCACCTAGCTCATCAAGTGGACAAACAGGCCAAGGGCATCTTCGAAAGCAAGCTCCGGAGCGAAACGATTGACTTTTCCCTGGACGTGGACAAGGGCAAATACGAGATGCAGCATTCCTACAGGATTCTGGTCGGGCCCGAGGACGGGACCCTGCAGCGCTACGGCAACACGGTGCAACTCAGCCTGTTCGAGCCTCAGTTTGAACGGCAGTTCGACTCCAAGCTAGAACGTGACTTTGCCTTCTACCTGGACGAGCAGAGGGCCTTGCAATGGTGGCACCGCGTGGCGGTGCGGCAGCAAGGCGAATACTACCTGCGGGGATGGCGCAAAGACCGTATCTGGCCGGACTTCATAGCCTTGGGCGGCGAGAAGGCCGGACAGACCAGCTTCCTGGTCTTCGAGACCAAAGGGGAGCATCTGAGGGGCAACCCCGATACCGAGTACAAGCAGGCGGTGTTCCAGACCCTGGAAAACGCCTTCAACCGCAGGGCGACCCCCGCCGGCAAAGTAACGGTGCACGATGGGCCAGCAGCAGGCGTCTTCCGCTTGGTGTTCGACAAGCCGGGTTTCCCCGATGCTGCACAGGCACTACGCCCCATGTCGGCGACCTACCACACCCCCTAGCCCAACACCCCCTTCGCCCGCCAACAGAGAGATTGCTCTGGGAATGCGAGTCCCCTAGTTCCCCTTCACGCTCAGTACCTGTCGGAACTCATGCACCACGTCCACCAGGTCACGTGACTGCTCCATCACGTCGTCGATGTCCTTGTACGCTCCGGGTAGCTCGTCCAGAAACGCCGCATCGCGACGCACCGAGATCCCCTCCATCGACCTGTCGAAATCTTCCATGGTGAACGACTCCCTCGCCTGCCTCCGGCTCATGCGCCGTCCCGCACCATGGGGAGCGCTATGAAAGGAGTCCGGGTTCCCCTTTCCCCTCACCACGTAGCTGCGAGTCCCCATCGACCCGGGTATCAATCCCAACTGGCCCTCCCGTGCGCTGATCGCCCCCTTGCGCGACACCAGAACGTCGACCCCGTCATGGGTTTCCATGCTGGTGTAGTTGTGATGGCAGTCGATCCTCTGCAATTCCTCCACCGGGCCAAGGTGATAGGCGATGGCGTCTATCACCCGGTCCATCATCTCGCCCCGGTTATGACGGGCGAAAGCTTGGGCCCACATCAGGTCGTCGATGTAGTGGTCGAACTCATCCGTTCCCTCTTCGAGATAGGCCAGGTCACCGTTGGGTAGCTTCGCTCCCTGCTTCTCGCTGAGTTTCTTCGCAATCCCTATATGGTGCCTCGCCAGCTTGTTGCCCACGCCCCTCGACCCGGAATGCAGGAAGGCCCACACCGCATCGCTCTCGTCCAGGACCAGTTCGATGAAATGGTTGCCCGATCCCAAGGTGCCCATCTGGCGGGGCCACCTGGGGTCCAGCTTCTCCACCAAGCGGGCCTGCCTGTCGTCCCGTATCAGCTCCCGTACCGCGCCGACCTTCTCCTCCGCTCCCCACTTCACCTTCCCGTTGTACCCCCCAGCGCTCCGCGGTATCCGCGACTCGATGGACTCGCGCAACGGCGTCAGGTCCTCCGGCAGGTCCCCCTTGCTGTAGTTGGTCTGCAATGCCGTCATGCCACAGCCGATGTCCACCCCAACCGCCGCCGGGATGATCGCTCCCACCGTCGGGATGCAACTGCCCACCGTCGCCCCCAGCCCGTAGTGGCAGTCGGGCATGACGGCCACATACTTGTGTATGAAGGGCATCTGCGCCGTCTGTTCGATCTGCGCCACCGCCTCCGGCTCTATGGACTCCGGAGGTGCCCAGGATATGGCTCTATCGTTGATTTCGTATGGCATGGTAGTGGCTCTTGTCTTAAGATGGATGCCCAGCACACCGGTGTGCAGCGGACACCTATTTCAATTATGCGCCCCGTCGCCGCACCAGTAAACACCATCCGTTGTAATCGGAGCCAATCGGTGACGGGTACGCAGGACTTGGAGCCAGCATGAACGTCGGCTTCGTGGGACTCGGCATCATGGGCGGCGGCATGGCCATGAACATCCGCAACGGCGGTCACGAAATGGTGGTGCACGACCTCCGGCCCGAGGCGGCCACACCCCTTCTCGAAGCTGGTGCAAAATGGGCCGATAACCCCCAACAGGTCGCCGAGTCCAGTGAAGTGGTGTTCACCTCCCTCCCCGGCCCCGTGGAAGTGGAAGCGGTGGCCCTGGGCGAAGCCAGCCTCCTCCAAGGGATGGGCCCAGGCCAGACCTACCTCGACCTGAGCACCAACTCCCCCACCGTGGTGCGACGCATACACCAAGCCTTCACCGGAAAGGGCGTCGACATGCTCGACGCCCCCGTCAGCGGAGGCCCGCGGGGCGCCCGCACCGGCCGCCTCGCAATCTGGGTCGGCGGCGACCGCGATGCCTTCGACCGTTGCCTGCCCCTGCTCCAGGCCTTCAGCGACCAGCCCTTCTACGTCGGACCCATCGGATGCGGCTCCGTGGCCAAGCTGGTCCACAACTGCAC
>JAAXIE010000019.1 GCA_012270525.1 Dehalococcoidia bacterium
CCCAACGTCCCCGCCTGAACCATCGCTCGCCCGTCAAACTCGCCAGGCCCCCAAACTACTTGAAGTGCCCCACTACCCGCTCGTTCAGAAGCCGGAGGCATTTCAGTTGGTACTCGTAGGGAATCAGCCGCCCGAAGTTGATCTCGTAGATCACCTTGCTGAGACCCAACTCCTCGCTCAGTTGTTGCAGCCTCTCGACCACCGACTCCGGCGTGCCGTAGACCACCTTGTCCCGCAGCCAGTCGTCGTAGTCCATCGACATGATCTGCGCCGCCTGCTCCCGCCAGTTGCCCGTGGTGCCCTGGCGTGATGCACTGCCCGCAACCCGCTCCCCCAGCCTCTGGATGGACGACGAGGTGCTCTCCAAGGGCTCGTTGTAGGCCTCTTCTGCCGTCTCCGCCACATACACAGGCACCCTCAACCCGATGGAGCCTTTCCCGTCGTGTCCCGCCTCCTGCCAGGCCCGGCGGTACTCCTCCATATGAGGTGCCAGATCCCGCAGAGCGAAAGCCCTTGAAGGGTTCACGATTATCGGATAACCCATTCGGCCCACTATGGGAAAGGTCTCCGCCGATGTCACGCCGATGCTTATCGGCGGGTGCGGTTTCTGGAATGGCTTCGGCGTCACGCTGAGGGTATGGCAGTTGTAGTGCTCCCCCTCAAAGGAGAACTCGCCCTTTGTCCACGCCTTCAGGATGATCTCCAGATATTCCTCGAACCTGCCGCGGCTTTCCGGGTACGGCGAGTTGAAGGCGTCATGGTGGTCCGGGAAGGTCCCACGGCCGACGCCGAAATCCAGCCTTCCCTGGCTGATATGGTCCAGGGTCGCAGCATCCTCGGCGAACCTCAGGGGATTCCCCAGAGGCAGGCAGATGACCCCCATGCCGATGCGTACTCTCTGCGTGCGGGACGCGATGGCCGCAGCCACCGTCATGGGCGACGACAGGACGCTGACCGGAGAAAAATGGTATTCGGGAAGCCACACCGAGTCGACCCCCAGCTTCTCAGCCTCGTCCACCAACGCAAACGAACGGGCGAAAGCCTCCTGGTCGCTCAGTCCTCCCGCATACGGGAATTCCACGAACAGTCCGAAGTCCATTCTCCACTCCCCGGCGCCTGCGCCGCTTCTTCCCGACCCGTTTTCTGCCCCGCAGTTTATCCGAGTTTCCCCCAGAAAGCATCCCATCCCCGCCCCCCCGAGGCTCATTCAATCCCCCTCGTGGTGGCGCCCCCGCAAGTCGTGTGATATAAGGGGGCTATCCCACCCGCTGAGAATTCGAACCCTCCGAACACCAGGCGGCCCGATTCAAGCGTCAGAGGAGGTCTCGGAATGTCAAGATGCCTGAAGCTCCATGTCCTTCTCCCAGGAATCCTCATCATCATCCTGGCAATGATCATCGCCTGCGGCGAAGAGGCCACGACGACTCCCGCGCCTGTTGCCACCGCCCCTCCGGCGGCAACAGCAGTTCCGGTACCCGCCACCGATGCTCCGGCAGCAGTGACCCAGGCCCCAGCTGTCGCGACCCCGGTACCGGCAGCGGCGACTGCCGCCCCGGTAGCTACGCCCACCGCGGCACCAACACCCGCCGCAACGCCAGCCGCCGTCATGGTGGAGCAGACTGGCACCTTCGACCATTCCGTGCCTGAGATGGGCCCGCCCAACTTCGGGCTTTCCATCCAGGACTACCAGCCCCAGAAAACCGACGGCGTTACTACCCACGAGGCAATGTTCGGCACAGCCACCGAGAGCAACGTCGTTGTCCCCCGGCTTGTCACCGACTGGAGTGTTGACCCCACCGGCTTGACTTACACCTTCAATCTTCGACAGGGAGTACCTTGGCACGACCATCTCGGGGATTGGGGCGAATTCAACGCCGACGATTTCATCTTCTCTTGGCAGGAAGTTGCCACCCCCGGTGCTCCTCACCCCATCGCTGGAGGTTCCCGCCGCACCTTCACCTGCGAACATTGCGAAATGGTCAAGCTGGACGACTACACGGTGCAGCTCACCCGCTCCACGCCCACAATCCAGATCACCTGGCACAGCCGCATGCCCGTGGGAGCTTCGCTGTCGATGCACAGTAAGAGGCACTATGACACCAGAGGGATAGACCAAGCCAACCTGGAGTCCGTGGGTACCGGGCCGTGGATACTGACCTCAGCCACCAGCGGCGTCGACCGTAAGTTTGAAGCGGTCAAGGACCACTGGAACAAAAGCCCCGATTTTGCCGAGATGGTCTGGCACGAAATCCGTGAGGAATCCACTAGGTTGGGCAACTTTCTCGTGGGCGTCATCGACACCGGGTCTTTCACCCTGGAGTCAATACAGGCCATCAAGGACGAAAACCGGGATGACATCAAGTTCATGAGCTTCCCAGGGGCCGTGGGGGTGTATATCAACTTGCTGGGGCAGCAGTACTACACTGACCACCCCCACCACCATCCTGACGCCAACAACGACATCAGGATTCCCATCGTGGATAACGCCTTCGATTGCTCCTTCGCTTGGGTTTCCTGTGATCGCGACACTTCCAGTGCGGAGTGGGACCAAGCTCGCAAGGTGCGCCGCGCCATGAACCACGCCATCGACCGCCAGAAGCTGGTGAACAACCTCGC
>JAAXIE010000283.1 GCA_012270525.1 Dehalococcoidia bacterium
TAACGGTGTCCGACGCGAACGCCGGGTCAGCGAACAGTGAAAGACCCATGGCCTTGAGCGACTCCCGGATAAAGTGGGCCAGCCGGGCGTGGCGACGGTGCACCTGCTCCATGCCCTCCTCCAGCATCCGGTCCAACGCCACGTCCAAACCATAGTAGAGAGGCAGGCCGGGAGTCCACGGCGTCTGACCCATGCGCAGATAGCGCTGGGCCGCACCCAGATCGAAATAGAACCGGCCCATGGTGGAAGTCTTGTAAGCAGCCCAAGCGTCAGGGCTCATACTGATGAATCCCAAACCCGGAGGCACCATCATCCCTTTCTGGGAAGCAGTGCCCACCACGTCGCAACGCCATTCGTCCATGGGAAGCGGAATACAGCCCAAGCTGCTGACAGCATCCACGAGATAGAGCTTGTCGAACTCGTCCTTGATTACCTTCGAGAGGGCCTGCAGATCATTCGTAACGCCGGTAGAGGTCTCGTTGTGGGTGACCAGGACCGCCTTTATGTCGGGGTCCGCAGACAAAGCCTCCCGGACGGCGTCGGGGTCAGCAGCCTGCCCCCACTCCACGCTCATCTTGGTCACGTCAGCCCCGTAAGCCTGCGCGATGCTCGCGAACCGGTCACCGAACGAGCCGACGCTTACCGCCAGCACCTTGTCGCCGGGTGAAAGGGTATTGACGATGGCAGCCTCCAAGCATCCCGTACCGGATGCCGTCAGGACGAATACGTCCTCCTCGGTGCCGAATATCCTTTGCAACTTTCCGGTTATGCTGAAAATCAGCTCGCGGAATTCGGGCCCACGGTGATTGATCATCGGGCCGGACAAGGCGTCCAGCACCTCGTCGGGGCATGGGGTGGGTCCGGGTGTCCGCAAGTTGTGCCTAGGTAGCTCCAATAGTCCTCCTCTCGGTCTCGACCTGTCTATTGTTCCCCCTGATTGGAGCCGCACGAGTCCTCGGTATTTCAAACAAGGGGTTCCGGTTGACGCCTGCCCCGCGCGGCCACGGGGGCTTCAGCTTTACCCGCTAAGGATACCACTCCTTCGTCATCATGCCCTGACGATGCGTACGTAACGTCTCCGGCCCGACCTGATCAGGGCCCCTTCCTGCAATTCGACCTGGTTGGTCATCACTTTCTGTCCATCCACTTCCACCGCACCCTGCTGCACCAAGCGCCGAGCTTCACTGCGACTGCTCACCACTCCAGCCTCAACCAGCACCGCGGTGATGTCCTGGCTGCTCCCTCGGGACAGGTCGAGGGCGACTTCCCCCACGTCGTCGGGAGCTTGCCGGTTCTGCACTACCCGCTCGAAATGCTCCTGCGCCGAGGTCGCGTCGCAGGTCCCGTAGAACTGGCCGGTGATATCGAAGGCCAGCCTCTTCTTCAACTCCATGGGGTGCACCTGGTCCGACTCCAACGCCCGGCCCATCTCAACCACCTCGGCGTCCGGCACGTCGGTGAGCAACTCATAATAGGATGTCAGCACCGAATCGGGCAGCGACATCACTTTGCCGTACATCTCCCGCGGGGGGTCATCTACGGCAACATAGTTGTCCAGGCTTTTGCTCATCTTTCGCACGCCATCTGTACCCACCAGGATGGGCATGAGAAAACACTGCTGGGAGCGTTGTCCCATGATGGCCTGCAGGTCTCGACCCACCAGCAGGTTGAACTTCTGGTCGGTCCCCCCGAACTCCACGTCGGACTCTATAGCCACAGAGTCGTAGGCCTGCAACAGGGGATAGAGTAGTTCGGTGATGGCGATGGGACGGCCAGCGTGATACCGGGCAGCAAAATCGTCCCGCTCCAGGAATTGGGCAATCGTGAAGTGAGAGGTCAGCCGGATAACCTCGGAGAGGTCGAACTTGCCGAACCACTCGCTCTGCCACACCACCTGCGTGCGCTCCCTGT
Organism: Dehalococcoidia bacterium; assembly: GCA_012270525.1. The sequence goes on from JAAXIE010000283.1 coordinate 1,912, forward strand.
CTACCAGCTTGAAGAACTGGCGCAGGTACGATTCCGCGTTGGACGTCACTTCTTCGTGAGTCAGCATGGGACGCGTCACCGACTGACCGCTGGGATCGCCTATTTGAGCAGTCCAGTCACCGACGATCAGAATCACTTGGTGCCCAAGCTCCTGGAACTGGCGCAGCTTGCGCAGACCAACTACGTGCCCCAAGTGGATGTCCGGACGACTGGGGTCGAACCCCATCTTCAGCCGCAGAGGCTGTTCCCGGCGCATCAACTCATCGAACTCTGGCTCGACGATGACCTCTATGACCCCACGGCTCTTGATATGCTGCAGGGTAGCATCATCTATCATCTGCGCTCTCCGCTCAGGACGGCGCGCGACTGCTCCACGTCCTGCTTCATCTGTCGCACCAGCGCGTCGACGCTGGAGAAGGCCAGTTCTCCACGGAGACGCTCCGCAAACTCCAGGGTCATGCGTTTCCCGTAGAGATCTCCGCTGAAGTCCAGCAGGTAGGTCTCAATTCGACGCTCTCCACCGCCGCCAAAGGTCGGTCGCACTCCTATGCTGGTGGCCCCTTGGTGCCGAGTCCCTTCCACGGTGACCCACGTTGCGTAGATGCCGTCACCGGGCACCGCCATGGTCGGCTGGGGAGCGAGGTTGGCCGTGGGGAAACCAAGATCGCGACCCCGCCGGTCGCCTGCTTCTACCTCGCCGGTCAACGAGAAAGGCCTGTCCAACATACGTTTGACCTGTTCCACTTGCCCCTGGGCCAACATGTCCCTGATCGCGCTACTCTTCACTGGTGACCCGTCCAGGAGAAAGTTGTCTACGGTCTCCACCCAGAAACCCGCCTTGTTTCCCATCTCCCTCAGCGTGGTCACGTCGCCCTGTCGCCGGTGTCCCAAGGCGAAATCCGGTCCCACCACCAGACCCTTCATCCCCAACTCCATGCGCAGGGCATCGACGAAGTCCGGGGCGCTCAATTGCGACAGCTCACGGGTGAAGTCGACGGGCACCACGGAGCCGATGCCGGGCTGGTGCAACAGGCCCAAGCGGGTGTGCAGGTCTGTAATATAACTCAACTGGGCAGAGGGATTGAGCACGCTACGGGGACTATTCTTGAAGGTAAGAACGACGGGGGTCAGCCCTTCCCGCTGCGCCGCCTCAGTCAGCGTTCTCAGCAGGTGTCGATGTCCCAAGTGGACGCCATCGAAGGTGCCAATGCTGATTGCCGAGTCAGCAGGCGGGTGGGTACCAGCGATATGGGACCTAAGCGTCATCTAAAGGTCACGCAGTAACACGGCATGGGAGGCCTGGGTTGGAGTAAGGCAATGGTAGCACGCCCGGAGCCTCGACAATGCCCGGTATCCACAGGGTTGACCTGATTGGGAACAGGGCTTCTCGTCTCACCTAGCGATAGGCACCAGCAGGGGCCTTGCCCACTGCCCTGGCCACTTCCTTGACCTGGACCATAAGCCTATCAAAGTTTTCGAAGGTCAGCGACTCGGGTCCGTCGCATTTAGCCAGGTCGGGGTTGGGGTGTACCTCGATCATCAAGCCGTGTGCCCCAGCAGAAACTGCACCCAGAGCCAGCGGACTGACCAGGTACCATTTGCCGCTGCTGTGGCTCGGGTCCGCCACGATGGGCAGGTGGCTCAATCGTTGGATGGACGGTATGGCACTCAGGTCAAAGGTGAAGCGGGTGCTGGGTTCGAAAGTTCTCACGCCCCGCTCACATAGGATCACCTCTTCGTTGCCACCCGATAACACGTACTCTGCCGCCAGTAGCCATTCCTCGTAGGTAGCGCTGAGGCCTCGCTTGAGCATCACTGGCTTGCGGGCCTCTCCTACCCGGTCCAGCAGGTTGTAGTTTTGCATGTTCCGCGCACCGACCTGCAGGATGTCGGCGTAAGCAGCCACCGTCTCCACATCCTCCGGACTCATCACCTCCGTGATCACTGGAAGACCTGTCTCATCCCTGGCCTTGGCCAGCAGACGCAACCCGTCTACCCCCATGCCACGGAAGCTGTAGGGAGAAGTCCGGGGCTTGAATGCACCACCTCGAAGGATGGTCGCTCCAGCAGCTTTGACCGCCACTGCGGTGGATACCATTTGCTCTTCGTCCTCCACCGAGCACGGTCCCGCCATCACCACCAGGTCGTCGCCTCCGATGACCACATCACCTACAGTCACGGTGGTATCCTCGGGCTTGAACTCCCGGCTGCTGAGCTTGTAGGGCTTGGAAATGGGCACCACTTCAGAGACCCCGGGCAGTATGGAAAGCTCGTCCCTCAATTCGGGGAACGGCTGCCCCAACACGCCAATGACGGTACGCTGCTCACCGACTGACAATTGGGGTCTAAACCCACGGTCCTCGATGCGGCGGCTCACTCCGTCGATTTGGTCGGGGGTACTATCTGTTCGCATTACCACTATCACGTGGCTTCCAACCTTTCCAAGACCGGCCTATCGAGCGAGATTAGCCTGGTTATGTCAAATGTCCGTCGTCAAATCAGTCCGGAGCTTCTTGGCATCTCGCAGGTAGACGTGTACTAGTTCGTTCTCTGTTTTTTCGGTGTTGACAAGTATAAGCACACGCACACACTTCGACAAGGCGTTGGGTACCATCATCTCGTGACTGCACATGAGAGCGACCCGGTCCCAACCTATCCGGCGAGCGGCCACTGCGGGGAACTCGGCGTTAAGGTCGGTCGTGGTGGTAAAAAATACGGCCGCAACCTGGTGGTCGTCGATATCGTTGGCTCCCACCAGATGTTTCAGCAATTCATCAGTGGCCTGCAGAATGTCTTCCGGCGTGTTTTCCTGCACCGTTGTCGCGCCCCTTATGCCACGACATACGTTCATTGGGGCATCGCTCCACTAGGCACACTGTCCCCGTGAAGTTGTGCAACGAATGAGACCGCATCCTCGACCAACCGCTCGCGCGGCGACTCCATCAGCACGCGAATGAAGGCACTTCCCACGACCGCCGCGTCCGCTTGACGCCCCACCTCCTCCACGTGTTCGCGGGTGGAGATCCCGAAGCCTACCGCCAGAGGCAACGAGGTATGACGGCGTACCCGCTCTACCAGCGAAAGAGCCTCCCCGCCGAGATGGGAGCGGCTGCCGGTAACTCCCGTAAGACTGACGCAGTAGACGAACCCCGAAGCGTGCTTGCAACCAGCGGCGATGCGCGCATCGGTGCTCGTCGGGGCAAACAATGGCACCAGGGCGATATCCTTCGGGGCGAGTTCCGCCCGCAGGGGAGCAGACTCCTCCTCGGGAAGGTCGACCATGATCACCCCATCCAGCCCCGCCGCCTTCGCATCGGTGGCGAATCTGGCCGCGCCGTACTGGAACACCAGGTTGTAATAGCCCATCAGCAGCAAGCCGGTTTCAGGAACGCTATCGCGCAGCTTTCCCACTACCTCCAGGCTTTGGCGAAGACCCACGCCCTGCTCCAGTGCACGCTGGCTGGACACCTGGATGGTGACACCATCGGCCAACGGATCGCTGAAAGGGACTCCCAGCTCGATCACGTCTGCCCCTGCATGAGCTAGGGCAGGCACTAGTTCCAAGGTCGCGTCTATATCGGGGTAGCCAGCAGTCAGGAAGACTACCAGCCCCGTACGACCCTCCCTTTGTGCCCGCTGGAAGGCTTCGGTGATCCTGTTCATAGCTGGGCAGTATAGCACAGCAATTCCGGGCCCGGACCCATTTGTCTTCTTTGTGGAACCCATGCCGTGGGCGCGTTACACTTGCGCCAGGATGAGTAGACGACGACGGGAGACAACAACAGCCTCCATGCTCGCAATGGACGTCACGGAACAGGACATTGATGAGCCACGTCCCGACGCGTTCGCTCGCCAAGTCCCCTTGGCGGCGCGGATGCGCCCCCGCACTTTCGACGAGTTCGTAGGGCAGGAAGAAATCGTCGGCCCAGGGCGGGTGCTACGGCGGGCCATCGAGGCCCATCGCCTCCCTTCCATCATTCTGTGGGGTCCTCCCGGCACTGGAAAGACTACCCTCGCCATGCTCATTGGCGAGGTGTCCGGGGTCCATGTGGAGGCGATCAGCGCAGTAACGTCCGGCGTGGCCGACCTGCGCCGGGTGGTGGAACGGGCCCGGAAGCGTGGTGCCACCATTCTGTTCGTGGATGAGATTCACCGCTTCAACAAGTCGCAGCAGGACGTAGTGCTGCCCCACGTCGAGGACGGTACCTTCACCCTCATCGGGGCCACCACAGAAAACCCTTCCTTCGAAGTTATAGCCCCTCTCCTCTCTCGCTGCCGTGTATTCGCTCTGAAGCCTCTTGGCGATGAGGATGTGCGCAGCATCGTCGAGCGGGCCCTAGTCGACGTGGAGCGCGGTTTGAGAGGACTGGGTGTGGTGCTGGACGACGCCGTGATGTCCCACTTGGTCAACATTGCCAACGGCGATGCACGGGTAGCCCTGAACGGCTTGGAAACCGCGTGCCATGCCACGCCCCCCAATGAGAAGGGCCTCCGCATTGTCTCAATGGAGACCATGACCGAAACCCTGCAGCGTCGTAACGTGCTCTACGATCGCGCGGGCGACCAACACTACGACCACATCTCCGCCTTCATCAAATCGGTGCGAGGCTCGGACCCGGATGGAGCGATGTACTGGTT
>JAAXIE010000323.1 GCA_012270525.1 Dehalococcoidia bacterium
TCGCTATCCAGCACCATCACCCGCCGATCCGGTTGGGCCAACGCCAACCCCAACCCGATTGACGACGCCTTGTCCATGCAGTCCGACAGGTCCGCATCCAAGTTGCGCCGATGCGACACCTCTGCCCACAGGCGAAGGGGGGTCGTCGTGGCGACGGTCACTGCATCGCCACGACGGTCGGAGATGGCTTGCAGGGCTTCCCGGGCGGGAATCATGGGTTCACGACTTGTCCTGGTTCTCCATTCGCCGGAAGTGAGCCATGGCCCACATGCCACCCAGCATCAGGGCACCGCCCAAGATACCAATGGGTGCGGTGGAATCGATGAAGCCCCTGGCCAAGGCCCAGAAGCCTACCCCGAACAGGACGAGACCAATGGCCCGGCCCAGCAGTCCTGCTGCCAGCCCCTTGAGCACTGCACAGCGTCCTTGACGTGCCCTAATGCCCCAAGGCCTTGGGCAACTCTTCCATGGCGGTGTAGACATTCCGCTTGGGTCGCTGGCGGAACTGCACCGGCGTGTTCTCAATCTCCGGCTGCACTTTGAGACACACCAGCACCGGGCCCTTGTCATCCAGGATGCGCCCGACGCTGGTAGCCAGCTCCTCGGTGTCCTCGATCTCGTAGGCAGCGGCGTAGCCCGAATCCTTGGCCATGTTCTGGAAGCTGATGTTGCTGTTGCCCGGTATCGGCTGGCCCCCCGTGACCGCGTACACTCCGTTTTCGAAAACGAAGTGGTAGAGGTTCTCAGGCCTCTTGTTGGCGATGGTTACGAGGGTGCCCAGATTCATCAGCAGGCTGCCATCGCCGTCGAGAACGATGATCTTCCGCTCCGGGTGAGCCAAGGCCAGACCCAAGCCGACCGACGAGGCCTTGCCCATGGCCCCAGTCACCGGCAAGTCCAACTCTTCCTTGTGAGTGACCGCAGGCCAACCAAATTTCCAGTTGCCAGCGTTCATTGCGGTTATGACAACCGCATCGCCCCGGTGCTCTTCCACGATCCGGCAGGCGTCATAGTTGGTGATCATCTCTCAGGTCTCCCCTCTTCTCACAGGTCCCGTAGCTGCCTAGGCTCCGAACTCGGTTCCCACCAGAACTGCGACCGGCTTCTGGGTCCGATCAGCCTCGTCCATGGCATCGCTGATCCGGCTGGCATCCTCGTCGGTCTCCACCAGGTAGTAGTTGATCCCCCAAGCATAGAGGATGTGCTCGATGAACCTGGCTGCCGAGTCACGGGTGATTCCGTGACGGTCCCAGCCACGGTAGCCCACCAGCATCACCAGTGGCTGGTTGACGTCGACTCCCAGCCCGCGGATGGAGTCCCCCGACTCGAAGACACCAGTGTTCTGGATCAGGACCACCGGCTTGGCCCCGCCCAGCCACAGACCAGCGGCCACGGCCATCGTCTCTCCCTCGCGGCACACCGGTATTAGGTCGACCTCGGGGTCGGCGGTGAGTTGGTGGTACATAAAGTTGGTCTCGCTATCGGGCAGCCAGACCACGTGGGTAATCTGGTTCTTCTTGAGTTCGGCTATAATGGCCGCAGGGTGGAGGACAGCCTCTTGCATCGTCCTTCCTTTCGTGGCGGGGCTGGAATTGAGGACACCCCAATATAGCCGACGCCCCATTCAGGGTCAACCGAACCATGCTCTGGCGGGCAGTGGAGACAACTCCCAGACTTCCCTAGGCGGAGCACACCATGCGCATCGGCACACTGAACAAGCGGTTACTCGCAGTTCTGCTTGTCTTGACGTGTGCCTCTGGCGTGTTGGCCATTGCTACTTTTCTGAATGCCCAAAACACGGCTGGTGCGGACAGGAACAGTTGGCCGTCCCTGCTGATGGTGTACAACATCGACGGTCTGACTTACAACGGTGTATCTATCCGGGAAGTACACCGTTTGGTTTATCGTTCGAAATCCGATTGGACTGACACTGTGATCGAGTCCGACCCAATCCAGTCGGGTGTAGGGACGATTTACTCGGTGGGGTCCTATAAGCGCGTCGATGGCATTCGTTATGAAGAGTACGATTCTATCGGTGACCAGTCTTATTTGGAAGAGTTGGATGGCGGGAAATCCATAACCATTCCCAACGTCTTCCTGCAACCGGTTCCCGTAAAAGCAATCCAGGCGAGCTTTAAGAACAACGTAAGCGATGCTTTGGGTTTCGGAACCAACCTCGGCGCGGGTCTGCTATCGTGATGAATGCGCCGACAGTGTCGGTGGGCAGTCGTTCGCTCTGTCAGGCGAAGCCGGATGGCCGGAATGGACCTTCGCAGATGACCAGCGGTGGGGTATTGCCTTAGAAGTAGCTGGGCTGTTCGAGGTGCAGGAATTGACGATTGATGCTCCTCCACCTGTGGCATACCCAACTCCCTGAGACAGCCTCAGAAGCCTTGGGGAGTTGAATCTCTTTACAACCGCCGCCACCTGCCCCACAATAGCCGTGTGCGGGTGTAACTCAGTGGTAGAGTATCTGCTTCCCAAGCAGAGAGTCGTGGGTTCGAATCCCATCACCCGCTCCACCTCCCTTCCGGACCGCAAACACGCCAGCCACGAATAGCCCCTCAGCTTGCCTCCCAAACCTTCCCCCCTTCCTCCAAAGATGGTATCTTGGGCCATGCCATCCGCTTCGATGGAGGTGTCCCATGGTGAGCCGTGAGGAGTTGCTGGATCGGGCGCGGAGCAGTCCGGTGTCTTTGAAATCCTCGATGGTGTCCTGTGGGAGGTGTCGCAACTCCTCACGGCTCACCATGGGACACCTCCGTTGAAGCGGATGGGATGGCCCACGATACCACCTTTGAGGGAGAGGGAGAAGGTTTGGGAGGCAAGGTGAGGGGCTATTCGTGGCTGGCGTGTTTGCGGTCCGGACAGGGAGGTGGAGCGGGTGATGGG
>JAAXIE010000065.1 GCA_012270525.1 Dehalococcoidia bacterium
GTACCGGGCCCTCTTCCCTGTTCCCGTCTCCTCCACAGGGCACCGCCTACCCCATGCGGCACACCGCGGCTGGCATTTCAGCTACGACCCAAAGCCAGCGTTCCCAAGCAATGCGACTAACGCGGCGTACCTCAGATACGAAAAAAAGAGTTCCAGATACGTCCGGTGCCGCGTCCCGGCCCCAACTGGGTCGAGTTGCTCACCACGGCTCAGCTTCGCTGCATCAGGTCCTATCCGCCCGGTGGACGCCTCGACTGCAGTCCAAGCTGGGGCCAAGCACATGGAGCGCTTGCATGGGCAATACGCTCCTCCAGCGGGAGTGCCTCATCCCAGTCGTAGGCGATGAAACGACGACCATTGGTGCCGTTGGAAGCCTCAGAAGCCAGCCACACCACCGGTGCCTGCATCACCACCGGCTGGATCATGGCATCGCGACTCGGTCCGCCCGGAGCAAGCAGGTTGGTGTTGGCCATGCCACCCGGCACGAGTACGTTCGCAGTCACCCCCGTCCCTTCCAATTCCTGGGCCATGGTGGCCATCAATGCTTCATGACCTGCCTTGGACGGCCCGTAAGGCGAACCCCTGGCGCGGTACATCGTATCCATGGAAGTGGTCACGCCGATTATGCGTCCCCACCCTCTCCCTATCATGTGCTCCACAACCGCTCGGGACATCAGAAACGGCCCTGTGAAGTTCACCGATATCACCCGTTCCCAAGCCTCCGGCGATACCTCCCAGAAGTTGGCGGCCATCCCCGACCCCAAGCCTGCCCGCCATGGATTGGTGCCAGCGTTGTTGATGAGGATGTCCACGCCTCCCATTTGGTCGATAGCCTGCTCCACCATGCTGGAGGTGCTGTCGGGGTTGGACACATCCCCCACCACAGTCATCACTGCATCATCGCCACCGATCTCCCGCATGTCGTTTGCCGTTTCCGCCAGAGCGGCCTCGTCGATATCGACCATGGCAATGCGGGCCCCTGCGCGTACCAGTGCAAGGGTCATGGACTGGCCCAGCCCGATGTTGCTGCCCGCACCGGTGACCATGGCCACCTTCCCCAGTAGCGGCCTGTCTTGCATCATTCGCCTCCCCTATGCTTCTGCAATCATTACAGGTAACCCTGCTCCCGCCAGAACTGCTCCGCTGCTGGGTGCAGGGGAATGGTCAGCGGGCCTCCCGGCGTATCCTTGCACATCTCGTGCAACGGTAGAGGCCCAGGACCCGAATCACGCGGTATCCGATCCTTTCGCGCTTCCAGGGCTTGGCAGATGCTCCGTATCGTCTGGTCGGATACATCGGCGCGAGTGTAGACAGTGAACCCGCTGAAATCGAGGGCTGGCACGTCCTCCTCCAAGCCCTCGTACAGCCTGCTCTCCACGGTCCCACGTCGAAAGCCGATGGCCTCCAGCTTCTGCAGGATGTCTTCCTCCAGTGGCAGATAGCGCATTCCTGCACCGAACGCCTTTTCGGCCCAAGCCATGATCCCTTCATCGAAAATAGCATCCAGATCGCCCCGCTCTACTTTATCCACCTTGCTCAATATGTCGTTGACCCCTGGGTGGTACTCAATTTGCGCGCCCCAACCGACCATGTCGTCCAGCGAGAAGCCGTAGGCCGCCAAGACCTCGTCCACCACCATGTGCACCGAATGATCGGCTTGCCCGCGGAGCGATACGCGAAGAGGCTTTCGCTGGTCGCGTATCTCGGCAAGGGAATTCACGCCGGTCGAGACCGCCACGGCAAAGGCCAACTGGTCGTAGGAGTGAATCACGGTTATCGCACGCAGGTCGGCTGGCTCCTTGAATGGCCCTGTGCCCCGGACGGCTAGAGAAAGCACCACGCTGGGGTTGAGGATGGCCACTTGTGCCTCGCCACCGATCACACGGGGCAGTGCTGCCGGGCTATCGCTTGCCAGCAGCGTGACCGCCCAGTCACCACCGACCTGGTCCCTCATGCTCAGTTGCACCTGCTTGTGGGGCCATCCGGGCATGGCCGCAAGCTCGCTGGCCACCTCCAGCATGAAACGTGACCGCACCGTGACCGGCCCGAAAAAGCGCTCCTCGTTTCTCATCATGGCGGACTCCTCCTGGGGCGCGGGGGGGACGTAGTTCCAAGGGATAGCTCGGAAGGTCGCGTGGGTTTCCCTGCGAGCACGGGCGCAAGATAACTTTGCAGGATGGACCTGTCAATCAACGACCATCGCCCGTCAGTCTCCTTGCCGATTGACACGGGGAATCCGGCGAATATACCGTACCAAGACGGACACACGAACTGACCAATCCAACCTCGGTACCTAATCTCTGAAAGACATCGAGGGAAAGTCCATGAAAGTCGTTGCAGTCCTCTATCCCGGTGGCCCCGATGCCCACAGCACGCCTGAACTGCTCGGTTGCGCTGAGAACGCTCTCGGTCTACGCGAGATGGTGGAATCGAGGGGCCATACCCTGGTCGCAACCACCGATGCCGGAGAAGGGCTCGACGACCATCTACCCGATGCCGACGTAGTGATAGCCACCCCCTTCTGGCCAGCGTACGTCACCCGGGAGAGGATCAACGCGGCCCCCAATCTGAAGCTGCTACTCACAGCAGGCGTCGGATCGGACCACTTCGACCTAGCAGCTGCTGCCCAGCGCAACATCACCGTGGCGGAAATCACCGGCAGCAACGTGGTCAGCGTTGCCGAACACGTGGTGATGCAGATTCTGGCCCTGGTCCGCAACTACATGCCCGCCTACCAGGAAGTGCTGGACGGCGGATGGGACATCGG
>JAAXIE010000295.1 GCA_012270525.1 Dehalococcoidia bacterium
GGAAGTTCGACGTCGACGGCAACTGCGTCGACCAGATGAACGAACCCATCAGCTTCGCCGACAAGATACAGATCAAGGCATATCCTACCGTCGAGATGGGCGATGTCATATGGGCATACATGGGCCCTTCCGACAAGCAGCCTCCCGCCCCCCGCTTCGAGTGGACGCAGGTCCCTGCCAGCCATCGCTATACCACCAAGGTAGTCCAGGAATGCAACTGGTTGCAGGCCTTGGAAGGCGGGATCGATACCTCCCATGCCCCCATCCTGCACCGCCGCATCAGCCTCGATACCGACAAACCGGGAATACCTCTCAACTCCCCCTTCGTACAGGGCCGGGCCCCCAAGCTCCAAGTGGATACCACCGACTACGGGTACCGCTATTACGGTGTGCGCCCCATGGAGAACGACAGTACCTACGTGCGGGCCTACCACTACGTGATGCCCTTCACCCAGTTGCGACCCAGCGGCGGACGCTCCAACATGGTGGACGGCCATTTCTGGGTGCCCATGGATGACCATAACGTCATGGTCTGGAACTTCGGTTACACCTACGGTGAAGACCCCCTGAACCCCGATGAAAGCTACGAGCGTGGCTCCGGCAACAACTTCGGCACCGATGTCATCATCGAGAACGGCTTTCGCTCCATTCGCAACAAGGGCAACAACTGGATGATCGACCGCGAAGCCCAGAAGCATGAGACCTTCTCTGGCATCCAGGGCATCAACACCCAGGACCGGGCCGTCCAGGAAGCCATGGGCCCTATTGTCGACCGCAGCAAAGAATTCCTCGGCCCTGCCGACATTGCCATCGTGCAGGCACGCAGGCTTCTTGAAGAGGCGACCAAGACGGTCGAGGACGGCGGAGACCCCCCCGGCGTCAGCAGCACCTACTACCACATCCGGGCCGCCGAGGACGTCTTCGCACCCGACGTCGACTGGTACCAAGCCCTGATGGAGCGCATGTACCCCAGCGAACCCGCCGTCACCATTCGATAACGCCGGGCCCTCCAGCAAAAACCTGCACCAGGGGCAATCACGAAGGTTGCCTCTGGTTCTATGCAGAGTTCGGAGCTAGATTCGCTTGAGGCTATCAAACCGAGTCAAGGTTGCCATCCTGTTCGCAGTCCTGCTGGGGGTGAGTGGCGGACTCATGAGCGTAGCCGCCTTCGGCATCAGTTCCGACGATGACTACCAATGGCAGCTCGACCTTTCCGATATTGTCTGGGACATCCAAAGGGACCACCCCGGCAGCTATTCCGGCTCCAGAATTACCAGCACCGGCAGGGCGGAGATATCCTTCCATGGTGCAGTACCCGGAGCTGTGAAGGACACGATTAAGTCTTACGAGAACAGCCACCCCGGTGTTCAGGTGAGCCTCATAGGAGATACCGGGTACACTTGGGCGAAGATCGACGCCGCCGTGGAAGCTGTACACAAGGCCATCAGGAGCGAAGACGGCGTCTCCAATGTCACTACCTCCTACGACCATGAGGCAAGGACGATAGAAGTCTCTGTCAGGCTGGGCAGTGGCACCAACAAGGAAGCCCTGCTCGCTCGCCTTGGGTCTGCCGCAATCTCCAGAATGAAGTCGGTCACCAGGCAGAACATCACCGATACCATCAGCGTCACGGTAGAGGCCCCCGATGTGGAGCAGCTATCGGTGGACGATACCGACTATGCACACATCGGTGGAGAGGATTAATGCTCACCTTCATCAGCCTCCCATGGGAGGCCCAACCGTGTCAGCATCTCATTCTCTTCAGCCATAAGCATGGCTCGTGACCCTAGCCGTCCTGACGTTGACCACCAAATACGACCACCATCAGCCTATGACCGTCGCAATGGCCCTGTCGACGAATTGCCCATTGCAAGGCCATTCCGGCTATAATAGACGGCGATTATCGTTATCGGGTTTGACCAACCAGCCCACTGACCGGTCTCGGAAGACCCATGCACCAATTTGGAAGGGACATCACTTGATGATCAAGAAGAAGCCCAAGAAAGAGAAGCCCGAAGAGTCTGCCGAAGACTTCGTCCGGCGCATGAACCGCGATCAGAGCAAATCAGCAGGCCTGAAGCAGCGTTTCGTCTGGCAGAAGCGCCGCCACTAGTCGGTTCGCTGGTTGCGTAAACGCTCGATCTCAGCTTCCAGTTCCCGTATCCTCGCCTCTGCGACCGCCTGCTCTTCCTCCGCCCGCTGCCTCGCCGAGGCTTCGGCCTGCCTCGCCGAGCGTTCTTCCCCCAATGTGTTGAGCCACTCCCCCGTGGCACTATCCCGTAGAAGGAACCTGCCCATGTCCTCTTCGACGCGATAGACGAAATCGACGCCCAGCACTTCACTCCGCGACCATATGTCGCCGTTCGCTTCCGTGTGTAACTCGAACCGCTGGTACTCCCCATTGACTAGACTCTCCCCAACCAGGGGTTCTCCGTAGTCCTCGCCATCGCGGTCAAGCCGCCAGTACTCCTGGACGTTCATCCGGGCGTAGATTTCTCGCTTCTCTCTCAAGTCTCGCCCCGCAGTGCTGGGGGAAGCTACCTCCATCACGAAAGCGGGAGTCGGCCCCCACTCCTCAATGCGATAGCTGTTGCGGAAACGCCGTATGGTCAGAGCGTCCTCGACGCCAAAGACCACGTACGCATCCGGTGCTATGAACGACCCAGGCACGTTGGAGTCGTAAATCACAAACGTCATGGTGGAGCACAGGACCGTTGGGTCGTTCTCATACCGCGCATCGAGAATCGACATGAGTTTGACTATCGTCTCTTCTTGTGCCAAGCCATCTTCCGGGGGCTCAGGGTCTCCGATAAGGTCGTACCAAGGGACTTCGACCGCAGAAGATGCAGCCGAGTCGCGATCAGTCGTTGTCATAACGAAGCCTCCGGTAGGCAGTGCGAACCCAAGGGAGTATAGCACCGCAGGGAGAGCCATTCATGGCTCTTGGAACACGCCTTGTACAGGCCTTTCCTGAATTAGGGGGCTTCTCTGATGCACTGCTCCAGCAGGTCCAGCGCGGCCCGGGCGAAGACCCACATATTTGCCTCCCGGTTGCCGTCGCCCGTTTCCACTGTGATGCTCCGCTCCACCGGGCCCGACACTCCGATGCACGCATGGCCCGCCGAATCGCCATAGCGGTTGCCGGTCGGGCCGCTGGCGCCCGTTTCGCTCAGGGCCCAAGTGGTGCCCACCGCATCCCGCACGGCCCGGGCATTCAGCAGGGCATACGCCTCCGTGCTGGCACGAAGGCCCGACATTGCCTCGTCGGGAACATGCAATAGCCCTTTCTGCGAGTCCCGGGTGTAGACCACCGCTCCGCCCACGTAGTAGTCGGAAGCACCTGGGATTGCCACCAAGCACGCGGATATCAGACCACCGCAGGATGACTCCGTCACTGCCACCGTATGCAGGCGTTCCCTCAGAGCGGCCGCAACCGATGTGGCCATCGGATCAAGGTCTGGCATGAGTCTCCCCCAAAGTTACGTCTTGAGGCGCGAAGGCGAGCCTAACGCCGGTTCCACGGACGCAGTAGCGTTCCCGTGTCCACGCCGATTATGGTTCC
>JAAXIE010000227.1:0-1280 GCA_012270525.1 Dehalococcoidia bacterium
GCCTTGTCGGACCGTGACCCGGAGCGGGTGCGCAGCCTGCGCCGCAACTGGAACATCAGGCCCGTCTACAAGATGGTGGACACCTGCGCCGCTGAGTTCGAGGCGGGCACCCCCTACTACTACTCCACCTACGAGGAGGAGAACGAGGCACCGCCTCTGGGTGGTTCCCGTGCCCTGGTCGTGGGGAGCGGCTCCATACGCATCGGACAGGGCATCGAGTTCGACTATTGCAGCGTGCACGCTGCTTGGGCCCTGCAGGAGCAGGGCGTCAAGAGCATCCTGGTCAACTCCAACCCGGAGACGGTGTCCACCGATTTCGATACCAGCGACCGGCTGTACTTCGAACCCCTGGACGATGAGGCGGTGCGCGACCTGCTGGAGAATGAGGGCGTTGGAGGGAACGCTCCACCGTCCATCGTGCAATTCGGGGGCCAGACGGCCATCGACCTGTCCCAAGGGCTATCGAAGGCCCGGCTGCCGGTTCTTGGCTCCAGTGCCGACACCATCGACCGAGCCTCGGACCGCAACAAGTTTGAGGCCTTCCTCTCTCGCTTGGGGCTTCCCCGGCCGCCGGGTTCGGCGGTCAACTCCGTGGAGGAGGCCCTGCGAGTGGCCCAGCAGGTGGGCTATCCGGTGGTGGTGCGACCCAGCTATGTGCTGGGAGGCCGTGCCATGGAGATCGTGGAGAGCGCTTCCGAACTCATCAGGTACCTGACCGTGGCCACTGAGGTGGGGCAGGGGCGGCCCATACTGGTCGACAGGTACCTGGAGGGCAAGGAGGTCGAGGTGGACGGCATCTGCGACGGTGAGCAGGTGCTGGTCCCGGGCATCATGGAGCACATCGAGAGGGCCGGTGTGCATTCCGGCGATTCCATGGCTATCTATCCCGGACTGAACCTGACCGAGGAAGAGGTCGATACCATAGTCGACTACACCACCCGGGTAGGTCTGGGCTTGGGGGTGCGAGGGCTGTTCAACGTGCAGGTGGTCATCATGGGCGGAGCGGCCTATCGCAGCCCACGGTCGCCAGAGACCAGCAACGGCTCCGCCGACCCTCAAGTGTATATCCTGGAGGTGAACCCGCGGGCCAGTCGCACCATTCCCTTCATCTCCAAGGTGACGGGCCTGCCCGTGGCCTCCATCGGGACCAAGGTGATGCTGGGCCGTACTCTGGCTGAGTTGGGCTACAGCGGGGGGCTGTGGAAGCGCCAGAGGGTGGTGGGCATCAAGGCACCGGTGTTCTCCATGTCCAAGCTGACCGGGGTCGACTGGTTCCTCGG
>JAAXIE010000227.1:1348-2947 GCA_012270525.1 Dehalococcoidia bacterium
ATGAAGTCCACCGGCGAGGTCATGGGTATCGACCACACCTTCGGTTCCGCCTTGAGCAAGGTGCTTACGGCAGCAGGCTTGAGCCTCAAAGCCGACAGGCCGGTGCTGATCACCATTGCCGACCGGGACAAAGCAGAGGCGGTCCCGCTGGTGAGGGGCTTGGCCGACGAGGGGATTCCCATCTATGCCACCGAGGGCACTGCCGCCATGGTGCGGGCTCTGGGCCATGACGTGGCATGCGTGCCCCTGAAGCTGGGAGAGGGGCACCCCGACGTGGTAGACATGATCGAGCGGGGTGAGGTGCAGGCCGTCATCAATACCATCTCCCATCATGCTTCGGTATTGCGGGACGGGTTCGAGATACGACGCTCCGCCGCCGAGAGGCGGGTACCCTGCTTCACCTCGCTGGATACCGCGCGGGCAGCCGTCGAGAGCCTGACCATGGGTCACGCCTACTACAGCGTAAAGCCGGTGACGGCCTACATCAGCGGGCCGTAGCGGGTCTCCACGACACCATGTGGGGGACCAACTCAGGGGCTCCCTTGATGCGATAGCCCCCGTCTGTCTCCACCAGCAACTCCTCCAGGGCCAGTTCTATCTCGCGCATCTTGGGGTTGCCGGCTTCTACGTACAGCCTGCGGGCGGTCTGCTCCAAGGCCTGCTCCGGCGTCGAGTATGTCCTGGGAGGGTTCGGCTCCAATGCTTCCTGCTCGAACGGGATCTCCAGTTCTTGCAGCACTTCGAGCAGGAGGGGGAGGCCTGGCAGGCTGAGACGTTTCTCTCGATGTACCCGCTCCCATATCTCGAAGCTCTCCGATTGAGGCGAGAAGGGGTAGAGCACCATGCGTACCATCTTGCGGGCGTGAGCGTCCATCTTCCGGATGAATCCCGCGATGTCCCGTACCACGTAGGCCACATGTGTGCTGATGACCATATCCGCGGGGCCGACCTCGGCATCCTCCCACCTGGACGGGACGATGGTAACGTTCTTGAAACCGTGGGCCGAGGTCAGTTGCAGGAGTACGGCGCACATGCTGGGGGATGGCTCCACCGCGATGACGTGCTGGCAGCGCAGTGCCAGAGGCAGGGCATGGCGTCCGCCACCAGCCCCAACATCCATCAGCGTGTCGGTGGGCAGCAGGTCGCGCCCCAAGGGGCCGATGAGCCGGTCGTCGGAACGGTTGGGGTCGGCGGCGAAGTTCGCTGCAAAGGGGGCCCAGTGGTCCGCTGGCGGGGGTTCCGCACCGCGTCGCGCGTCCGACTGGGCGTGCTCTTCCTCCACCATCTTGCGCCACAGTTCGCTTGGAAACATCGTGACATCCTTTCGGGTCCCGTCGACGTCGTAACCAGGGGGCGTCAGATGTCCCCTTGGTCCGGGATGAAGACTGCCGTGCTAGATATCCACTTCCAAGCCGATGCCCCGCTTGGTGGCCTCGTCGTAGGCCAGCTTTGCCGCCACGATGTCGACAACGCCAATGCCGAAGTGCTTGACGTAGATGTTCTCGTCGGGGTTGGTGCGCCCCGGACTCATGCCTGCCACCACGTGGGGCAGGGTGAGGACCTGTTCCCACGTGATGGCCCCGTCGTTCACCGCTGCCA
>JAAXIE010000335.1 GCA_012270525.1 Dehalococcoidia bacterium
GCGTACTCCCAGTTGTTGAGCCACTCGATGTGCAGCGGACTGACTTCCCACTTCGCCACTTCGGGGCCCAAGGGCCACGAGGCATTCTCCTCATAGAGGGGAATGGTGACGATGTTGTTGTGCAGCCACTTGGCAATGTCGGCTGACACGGCCCACCGCTCGTCGGTGTCGTAGGTCACGTTGGCCTTGTCGATCAACGCCTGCAGGTCGGGATGCTCGATGCCGAAGTTGAAGGTGTTATTGGCCACGTAGAAGATGCTGTAGTAGAAGAGGGGTTCGATGCCCACGCCCTGTTCGTCGGGCCGGACGCCCTTGGCAGTGCGGGCGAGAATGGTGGGACGGAAGGAGGAGTAGGGCTGCACGACGTGCTTGGCCTCTATTCCGATTTCGCGCCACATTCCGCTGATGACCTCGCCGCTGGTGTCGACGCCGACGCCACCGGTGTTGGTCAAGTGAACCTCGATCTCGAAGCCGTCGGGGTGACCGCCTTCAGCCAGCAACTCCTTGGCCTTGGCAGCATCGTACTCCCAAGTAAGTTGGTCCAAGCCGAATTGCTGGGCCCTAGAGTCGTGTCCCATGAAGCCGAAGGTGTAGGCCGGGACTGCGTCGCCGAAGGCCAGGTTGTTGATCATGGCTTGACGGTCGATGGCCAGGGTCATGGCCTGCCGGATCTTGAGGGCGCGTGCCCATTCGTCTGAGTTGACGTCACGGTCGCAGGAGACCCATGCTTGGGTCTTGCAGGTGTCGGTGTAGGCCGCGCCGTCGCCCAGCACGAACTCCGACGTGTGCGAGGGGTGGTCGGGGTAGTAGTTCTGGGCGTGGACGTGCACCCACCGCAAGCGTGCACCGCGGAAGACCACGAAGTCGTCCTCGTCGCGGTCCTCGTTCTTGATGGCTTGAATCGAATCGGGAGAGAACTGGCCGGTATCAATGGCGCCGGTCAGGTAATTGGCCAAGCGGGTAGACTCCTCGGCCAACTGGTGCCACGTGAACTCGGCGAATTCGGGCGTCTTGCGCCAGTGGTCAGGCACGGCCTCAGCCCGCTTGTAGTCGTCAGCGAGGGAATCGACCAACTGGAAGGAGCCGGTGCCGACGGACTGGGTGCTGGCGAGTTCGTCGCCCTGGGCCTCGTAGTGACGTACGCTGCGCATGGTGGTGTTGCCTACGGGGCTGGTGTTCCACCATTCGATCTGGAAAGTGGGCTCTGGCCGGTTGAGTCTGACGGTGTAGTCGTCGATTTTCTCCATGCTGCAGCCATCGCAATGGAAGAGGGCCCGGATCTTGCCCGAATTGGTGTGAACGGAGCCCTCGGTGGCCACGTTGGTCATGGTGAAGATGAAATCGTCGGCGTTGAACTCGCCCCAGTCACCATGGCGGTCGTGCCACTTGGCACCGTCCTGGAGGGTAAAGGTGCGGCTCCAGGTGCCATCGGCGTTTTCAGCGTCCTCGTAGCTCTTGACCAAGCGGGGGACTATGGCGCCGGTGCCATCGCTGCCCCACATGTGTTCGTGGGTGGTCCGTCCGTCGAACACGGTAGCCTGGTAGGCTTGGTTGCCCAGCACGTACACCTCTGCCCCTACGTCGCCGACGCCAAAGTCGAGAGACCCTGAGGGGGCCATCATGGCGTCGCCGGCATCGGGGGCTGGTTCCGGCGTGGGGGTTGCAGCAGGTGTTGCCGCGCCCGGAGCGGGCTGCTCCGGTTCTGCGGGGGTTTCTACCGTAGTAGTTTCCTCACCGCAGGCCACTATCAGGGCAAGAATGATGATGAAGGCCCCGATAAGGAATAGCTTGCGTCTAACCAAAGAACCCATGGACAAGCCTCCTGTTGGGTCTGATTTCCGACTCCTTAGCCGGATGCGACAGTATAACGACAGCCGTGCCCCAGCACAACGCCCGCCTGTTTTCTGCAGTCCCCCGCAAGTCCGAAATGGTGTCTCGCAGGGTTGGCACATCGTGGCAAGGGCATGATAATTGCACGACGCACCGCCCAAGCAAGGCTCCGCTAAGACAACCGGAACCAGAGAAGGAGAATGTCCGATGGTGAGACCGCAGACAGGGACCAGTTCATGGCACGGAGTGCTGCCTGCCCCCAGTTCCCGGCGAGCAGGGGACTTTGTATTCGTATCCTCGATATTTCCGCTGGACGAGGATGGGAACGTGGTACGGGCCAAGTCCGTCTCCCCCTATGTTGGGGAGAGCGACGTGGGAGCCCAGACACGGGCTTGTCTGGAAAGGTTGCGCACGGTGCTGGCAGAAGCAGGGACGACGCTGGACCGGGTTGTGAAGGCCGAGGTGTACCTGATTGAGCCGGAGGACTTCTACGAGTTCAAACTCGTCTGGCGGGAGTATTTCCCCAACAATCCGCCAGCGCGAACGACGGCGGTGGTGGGTCACGACCAGCACATAGTGAGGGGAAGTCGTCTGAACCTGCAGGCTGTGGCCTTGGCGGGAAACTCGTCGCACAGGCCCCAGACGGTCCATGCTCCCGACGCATCTGATCCGATGGCCGCGGAACATGCTCCGCAAGCAGTGAAAGCGGGACCCTTCGTATTCCTTTCCGGGGTTTCGGCAACCGATTACGCCAGCGGGGTGGCCGTCACCAAGCAGCCGGGTTTTCCGATCTACGGGTCGGACCCGGAGATGCAGGCCCGCTATGCCTTCGAGAACATGGGAAAGGTGCTGAGGGCAGCGGGCAGCGGGCTGGACCAGGGAATCAAGTCGCAACTGTACGAGATGGACCTGCTCAACTTTCACCAGATCGATGCCGTTTGGGGGGAGTACATGCAGCCGCCTCCCAACCGTGCTTCCATGGGGATGCGTGAACTGTTGGTGCCTGGGACGGTGTTCCTGGCCAACTTCATGTTCCTTGCCCCGGACGAGCAGCACCAGAAGCATGAGACGAGAGCGGGCATCCGCTGGCACCCGGTGGACGTGCGCCGGGTGAATTTCACGCCGGGAATCATGGTGCAGGACTGGCTCTTCACGGCGGGGCAAGTCCCCATTGCCGACTTCGGCAAGACGGAGGTACGGAATGCGCTTCCGCAGTCCAACGGCGACGTGCCACAGATAGCGGAAGCAGCGATACGTCGCACGCCTCCAGGGCTGCCGCACCATTTCTCTGACATAGAGGTCCAGACCGAGTTCACCATGGAGCTTCTGCAGGAGCAACTCGAGGGCAACGGGTACGCCATGGGCGATGTGGTGGATGCGCGGATCTACCTGGTGGACGCGCCCCATGACTACCGGGGCTTCGACCGGGCTTGGCGGCGCATTTTCGAGCCGGTGGGACGCTGGCCTTCGATGAGCATCATCCCCTCGCAGGAGGCGGACGGTACGAGCGGGATCATGTTCCCTGGGCCACTGATCGAGATTGATCTGATCGCCAAGAAGGGCGGGTGAGGCTACTCCAGAAGGCGACAGGTTGAACTCCAGCCCGGCGTGCGACGGGGTGGTGGTAGGGTCGGGGCCGAACGGCTTGGCGGCGGCCATCACGTTGGCGCAGCAGGGCTGGGGGGTGTCGGTTTTCGAGGCTAAGGATTCGGTGGGCGGGGGGGCTCGCTCGGCGGAGCTAACGTTACCGGGTTACGTGCATGACGTTTGCTCGGCGATACACGCCACAGCGGTGGTATCGCCCTTCTTCCAAGGGCTGCCACTGGACGAACTTGGCTTGCGGTGGGTGAACCCTCCCATCTGCGTGGCCCATCCGCTGGATGATGGGTCCGCAGTGGCGCTGTACCCGTCCATGGCTGCTACTGGTGATTCCATCGGCAGGGATGATGGCATGGCCTATCGCCGTCTTTTCGACCCCTTGGTGAAGGACTGGAACTTACTGCAGGGCGATCTGCTCGGCCCAATGCGCTGGCCACGGCATCCGCTGGCCATGGCCCGGTTCGGGCGTCACGGCCTGGGCTCAGCCAAGGGGCTGGCGTTTTCCGTCTTTCGTGGCACGCGTGCGCGGGCCCTATTTGCGGGCTTAGCAGCACATTCGCTACTACCCCTGGACAAGCCTCCCTCGGCAGCCTTTGGTCTGGTGCTGGCTGTCTTTGGCCATGTGGGAGGATGGCCCTTTCCTGAGGGGGGAGCGCAGCGCATATCGGACGCACTTGGGTCATATTTGCGTTCACTTGGGGGAGATGTCGTAACCGGGTTTACGGTGAGGTCGGTAGACGAGCTTCCACGGG
>JAAXIE010000090.1 GCA_012270525.1 Dehalococcoidia bacterium
GTGATCTCCGGGTTGACGTACACCCTGGGCTCGGTGTCGTCGGGCAGTTGTATGACGATGACGCGCCTGGCCACGCCCACCTGGGGGGCGGCGAGGCCAACACCACCGTTGGCATGCATCGTCTCCACCATGTCCGCGGCCAGCTTGCGGATGTCGGGAGTCACCGCATTGACACGACTCGCCTTGTGTCGCAAGACCGGATCGGGCATGAAGCGCATCGGCAGAACAGCCACAATGGACCTCCCGACATGGATGGTTCAGTATATCCAACGGCCCTTCCGGCTGTAAAGGCGGACACTCAGGATGTAGGATGCCGAACCCTGGGACGTTCGACACCTCCATAGCTTGATGCAATACTCCGACAAAGAATACACGGAGGGCTGGACATGCTCCAGAACCTTAGGAATCCCGCGTGATGACGCAATGGAAGAAATTGGCCCTCCTGACAGGGATAGCAGTAATAGTGGGCACCATTACCACTGGTGTCGTCCACGCCCACTGGTTAGGGTACGACTCAGTTGACGGATGTGAGATTCGTTGGGAGGATGAAACCAAGTACGACTCCGCGCGCATAGCGGCTCAGGATGCTTGGGAAGCCCTGAAGGGTGACGACGATTGCGTGGACTTGGAGCCAGATGCCTGGCATACCGTTGCCGACCTCGAGTGGCGAGACGTGGACTTAAGCAATGTAGACTGGGTAGGGCAATACGATGCTGGCCCCGGTGCAGACCACATAAATCTCAATGTGCACTACATGGATCAGAGCGATTGGACTGCCTGCGGGGACGAGAACGTTACGATGCACGAATTGGGGCACGCCTTGGGCCTGGCGCATTGGAATACCACGGTGCAAGTCATGCGGAGATTCATTCACCCAGGGCCGGGCGGCTTCACCTGCGCATTGGGAAACCATGATATTTCGGACTATGAACACTTGTGGGGTGCGTCGTAAGCGATGGTCAATGCAAAGCGTGTCTCCATCGCGACGAGCCTGATTCTACTAGGCACCACCTCGGTCATTCTCTGCTGGGGGTTCATATTCGGGGGCTTCTGGGCAGGCTCCAACCGACCGGCGGACCCACTTTGGACGTACGACAGATCTGACGACAGGGCCCTCGCTGGGGCCGCCGACAACATCTTCTTCGGCCGCGTGCTCAAGCAGAAGGAGACCATATCAGCCCATGGGCTGCCATTTATGGATTTCGAGGTCGAAGTCCTTCAGTCCCTCAAAGGCTCGCTCACAGGCACGGTATCGGTCACCCAAGAGGGCGGGACCTACCCCTATGGAGGTGGGCTGCACAAGATCGAGGGAGACACTGATCTCCAGGTGGGGGCTAGCTATTTCTTCGCCACTAATGAATGGCCGGAGAAGGACTCTCACACTTTGGTGCCAGAGTTCGGCGACATCATGCTGCAAATCCCGGACGGTACCATAGACCAGAAAGCCATACTCACGAGCAAGGATGCCAGCGAGCTGAGGAGACGTTTTGACGCAGCCCTGAAGAACCCGATTAGATTCCCTTACGATTGACTCCTGGGTGCCGTAATGTCGGATCGGGTCCGAGAAGAAGCCCAGCGCCGGCTAAGGGAAGGACTCGTCAAGAGGGCCAAGCCCGTCCCGCGTCCGTCCCCTTGGTTGTCTCGTGCCCGTCATCTATGGATAGACGGCCTTATGAGACTGATCGGAATGACAGGTGCTGGCGAAGACTCCTCCGCTGAGGAGTACCGGGTCATGCGAGAGAAGCTGCAGGACCTGCAGACGGTGACCACGTCGGAGGACCTTGCTTCCACCCAGGATGAATGGGGCTCCATGCCCCGGGCTGAGCTTGCAGCCCATGCATTGCGAGACGTAGAGATCGAGACCGACCGGCCCACCAACCCTGTCTTTCTCTATCCCTCCCCGCCTCATAGCCCGTAAGAACAGGGGCCCGCGTGCGCCGATTCCATTGGCAACGGCTGCAGCAACCTCCACGCCGCCTCAACATCGCCATTGGGCTTGTTCGCCGCTTCTCGTTCTTCCTGCCGATTGCTAGAATCAATGGGCACGAGACGGCTGCTCGAAATGGACTTAATTCTCCTGGCATCCAACAGACCTGGGGTGGGAAAGACCGCGCTGGCCGCCGCCTTGGTATGGCAATGGTCGCAAGCGGGCCATACGACAGCGTACCTGCGGGTCGGGGGCGAGGGGGGCAGCCATGAAGCCGATGTCCGCCACCTGGCTGGTCTGACGAACGCGACCCTGTCGCTGGGCGAAGCACCTGGCTTGTCAGCCCCCAGGTTGGACCCGGACCATCAGCCGACGAGGGATCTGGTGGCTGACATGGCGAGCTTTGCCGCCGAGGCAACCCGCCGCGGATGCAAGCTGGTGGTGGAGGTGTGCCCTCCAGGGGGCGAAGGGGCAGGCATCTGGGGCCTTTGCGGCGGACTGGCGGAGGCCTCGAACGGCTCGGTGGTGGCCTTGGTGGACTTCGCAGCCAGTACGGAAATGGAACGAGTCAAGTCCGAGTTGGCTCCACTAGAGCCGTGGCTGGTCGGACTTCTGGTGAACGGGATGCCTCCCTACAGGCTGCGGGAATGGGGTTCCGCAGGTATGGGGGATGCGGAGGGCAGGAC
>JAAXIE010000018.1 GCA_012270525.1 Dehalococcoidia bacterium
GTTGTTCACCAGCTTCTGGCGGTCGATCGCTATGGTCATTGCCTCTCTCACGGCACGGGCAGTCGCCCACTCGTCTGAGTGGACGTCGCGATTGCAGGACACCCATGGGTGAGAGCAGTCGTAGACGTTTTCACCGAGAGCTACCCTTGGGTCTTCGCCGTTGGGACCGGGCTGGTGCGAAGGATGGTCGGTGTTGTATTGCTGTCCAAACAGATTCAGGTAGAAGTGGTTTTCGCCTGGGAAGGTCATATAGTCCACGCCATCCAAGTTTTCTCGACGGATGTCCTGGATAGAGTCTGGGCTGTAGAGCCCGGTGTCCAAGGTGCCCGTCAAGAAATTGGCGAGCCTGGTCGACTCTTCGGACACGTCGTGCCAGACCATTTCCTTCCATTCAGGGGTCTTGCGCCAGTGGCCATCGACTGCCCGAACTCTCTTGGAGACAGCACTCTGCGCATCCACCATTTCCCAAGGACCGGTGCCGACTGACTGGAAATTGGCCTCCTCCTCCCCGACGCTATCGAAGTGGCCCTTACTGTGCATGGTGGTTGAGCCAGCGGGCGCAGTGAGATCCCAAGTGATGCGCGGAGTGGGAGCGGGTCGTGTGAGCCTGACCACCAGGTCTCCCACCTTTTCCAGATGGCAGCCCTCACAGAAGAAGGTGCGGCCTATATCGCGCGCGTTGGTATGTATAGAGCCTTCGACGACGACGCTTTCCAAAGAGAAGAGGAAGTCATCGGCGGAGAAATCTCCCCAATCCCCGTGGCCAGTGTGCCATGGGATCCCGCTCTGAAGTTCAAATGTATAAACCAGGCCTGCTGGATCCGTGGTCCAACTCTTGACGAGGCGGGGGATGACAGAGCCATCCGGGTCCCGGGCGAAGGGCGACTCGTGGGTAGTGATCTCATCGAATCGAGAGGCCGTGAAGAACTGGTTCTGCAATACGAAGACAGGAGCACCCAACTCCCCGACGCTCACGTCGAGAGTGCCTGTGGGCACCGTCGTCGGTGCTGGGGTGTCCACAACGGGAGTAGACGTAGCGGTGGGAGTAGGGGCCGGGGTGGGTTGAGGCGTCTGCGCAGGTCTCGGGGAAGGGGGCATCGGGGTGACGGTGGGTGCTGGATCTATCACCGGGAGCGGGGTGGCAGCCTGTTGGGGAGTTGGCACCGCCGTGGCTGGCGCCGAGGTACGAACCGGTGAGACATCTCCTCCGCAGGCCAGGGTGATGACCAGGGCGAGCAGGGATATTCCTATGACTATGGAGCGCATGAAAGGCATGGACTTCCTCCGTTGGTGATCCGATTGGGCACTACTGGTCCGATTGGGGATGATTTGCCTGAGTCGGCGGCATACGCCTGCTGAGTGGTTGGCATCGAGAGGCGTTGCGACCGGGGCCATATGGGACAGAGGCGACATTGAGCAGCAACGAGTTAGCGGAGATCCTTGGTGCGCTGCAGCTTGCCATCCAACATCCCTTGGACGATCCGTCTGCCGGTCTCTCTCAGGATGCCCTTTTCGGCTTCCGGGGTATCACCAGGTGGCACCGACACGACGGTGTTGCTGGCGTAGGTCCGGACTATCTGGTCGGGTTGGTCCGCGAGGGTCGGTGGCCACTCCCCGTTGGCCAAGGCACGGATGTTCCTTCGCAACAGGCGGCGCAGCATGATGATCCCGCGGTCGGTGTCGCCGAGGTGTTCCAGACCGTGCACAGCGATGGTGCGCTGGCTGGTCTGTGCCTCGTAATCGCCAGGCACGCGCTGCCTCTCCTCGTAGGGCCGACTGTCGTCCATGGCGAAGCCCACGGGGGTCGGCAGGGGGTGGTCGCCGCGGTTAAAGCGCAGGGTGAAGGCGAAGGACTCGGAGTCGTCGGCGGGTACCAGCCAGAAGATGACCCATGGCAAGCCGGGCGGGTGTTCTTCCCTGGCATCCTCGGTATTGATGGCGATCTGGTGAAGCGTGGGCGCGATGAAGTCGGTGACCCGGACCCACACATGATCGCCGATGCGTCGGGAGTGCATATAGACCATACCGATAGGGGTCTCCACGAAGTCCAATTGCCCGAATTCCTTGAATGCCTCGGTGAAGCCATGGCCGAACTCGATGGTATGGAGAAAGGCGGTGTGGGCAGGGTCCATGCAGTTGTCTTTGACCTGGAGCCAGTTGCAAGGCCAGTATTCCCGCCCAGGCTTGGAGAGGCAATATCCCGGGGCCGGAGCGAAGATGTCGTACATTGGGAACGGCGGGACATGCTCCGGCGGGCCCATGTAGATGAAGACCAGCCCGTGGCACTCGATGACGGGGTAGGCGCCTTGACAGAGCCGCTGCTTGAAGGTGCTGTCGGAGGGTTCGCCAGGGGTATCGATGACCTCGCCATCCACTCCGAAGAGCCAACCATGGTAGCAACAGCGGATGCCGTTGCTCTCTATCTGACCGTATTCGAGGGAGGTCCCGCGATGGGCGCAGTGAAGTTCCAGGACGCCGACATTCCCGCTGCCATCGCGGAAGGCGACCAGCTCTTCTCCCATTACCTTGACTCTTCTGGGGAGGTCTGAGAGCGCCTCGGACTCGATGATGGGGTGCCAGAAGCGGCGTAGGTATTCGCCACAAGGTGTGCCAGGTCCCACGCTGGTCAACTCCTCATCGGGGTCGGGAACGTGGCGATGGAAGTATGCGCCATATCGCTGGTCCAGGAAGGGGGCTCTTGTAGCCATGGGTATCTCCCT
>JAAXIE010000137.1 GCA_012270525.1 Dehalococcoidia bacterium
CTGCACGAAGAAACCGAGGCCCGCAAGGCCGAGACCGCCAGGGCCGATGCTTCTACATACCTAGCCGAACGCGAGGCGGCTGCCCGGCGGGAAGCTGAGGCAGAGGTCCTCAGGCTGCAGGCCCGCCTCGATGAACTGGGCGACGTAGACTGACGGCGTGAGGTTGGCTCGTGCATCGCGTGGGGCCACCCAAGCGGAGATGGCCCACCTCGATGATGTCCATGTGACGTACCTCTCGGGACCGATAGAGGGATACGCAACCCGCCGCTGAAGAACATCCGGGTTATCGCCAAGGCACTGGACGCAGCACCGGGGACCTGTTCTCACTTGAGGTCGAGTTCCACCCAGTGTGCAGGCGTTGCCCTCAGGCGACGTAGCGACCGCCCATCACCAGGATGCGGTCACCTGTGACGTAGGCCGAGTCGTCGGAGGCCAGGAAGAGACAGGCGTTTGCCACATCTTGGGGTGTGCCTTGGCGGCCCAGCGGGATTGGTGGTTGGCCGGGAGTGTCGCTGACGGTGGGCAACCGCTCCGGATACCAGTCGGGGTGGCGTCGCTCGGTGTCGATGGCTCCTGGCATCACCATGTTGACCCGGATGCCGTGGGGAGCCAGTTCCATGGCAAGGACGCGCATCAAGCCCTGCAACCCCATCTTCGATGCCGTGACGCTGCCGGTGCCGATGCGCCCGGTGACGTTGGCCTGACCACCGAGGGCTATAATGCTGCCACGTCGCCTCTCTATCATGCCGGGAATAGCGGCTTGGCACAGGTAGAAGCAGGCATCGAGGTTGACCGCCATCACCTGCCGCCACTCCTGCACCGGAACCTCCACCACTGGGCGATGGGGCCGGATCGCCGCGTTGTGCACCAGTATGTCTATCTGCCCCATCTGCTGGGAAGCTTCCTGGACCAACCGGGATGCCTCTTCGGGCTGGGAGACGTCGGCGAGACAGGTGGCGACCCTGGCACCGTGGCAACGGCACTCGGAGGCGGCGTCCTCCAGTTCCTCGAAGTTGGAGCGGGTATTCAGGACCAAGTCCGCTCCCTCGCGGGCAAAGGTGACAGCGATAGCGCGACCGATGTTCCTGCTGCTGCCGGTGATGAGGGCCGTCTGGCCTTGAAGTTTCCGCTCCGTGGTCACCGCAATCCTACTCGGCCCGCCATACGGGGGCGCGCTTTTCGCGGAAGGCAGCCAGTCCCTCCTGGGCGTCTGCGGTATCGCGGATCCGGCTTGTGTGTTCAGCAGCGTACTTGAGACGCTCCTCCATGGTCATCTCCAAGCCGCGGATGGTGACCTCCTTCATGGTGCGCACTGCCAGTGGAGCGTTGGCCAGAATCTCATGGGCCAAGGCTTCCGTCTCTTCCATGACGTTCTCAGGTGGCACCAGACGGTTCACCAACCCCAGCCCCAGAGCTTCCTCTGCAGAGAGGAAACGCCCGGTGAATAGCAATTCCAAGGCGATGCCTTGGGGTACGCGATGGGCCAGCAACGTGGGACCACTGACGGAGGAGATGCCCCGCTTTGCTTGAGGCCAGCCGAAACGGGCCTCGCTGGAAGCGACCCTCAGGTCGGCACTGAGGGCCAGCCCGCAGCCTTGGGCCAGACAGACGCCGTTGACGGCGGCCAGGACGGGCTTCCAAATGCGGGACTCCATCAGGTAGAGCTCGTCAGAAGTGGGCTTGACGTGGGCTCCCTCCGCCATGTCAGTCAGATCGTGACCCGTGCAGAAGGCCCGCCCGTTGCCCGTGATGATGGCCAGCCATACATCCGGGTTATCTCGTACGTCGTCGAAGACTGCGCCGACCTCCTGGCGCATTGCCACGTTGATGGCGTTGAGCTTGTCCGGCCGGTTCAGGGTGATGTACCCGATTTTGTCTCTGATTTCATAATTGACGGTCGACACGGCACTCCTAATCTGACCCGATGCTGGCTGGGGGGCCCGTCCCTTGTTCCTGGGAGGTCAGGGCGGGCTCGTGGCTGCTCGGGCGTGGTCTAACCGAGAGAGCGCGACCTCTCGGTCTCGTATGGTGTCGTTCCAATTATACCCGTGCCTTCAAGTTCGGTGAGTGCCTCGTCTGTGAGGCCGAGAAGGTCGGCCAAGACCTCGCGGTTGTGCTGACCCAAGGTGGGGGCGGGCCTCCGGACGTGCATGGGGGTCTTGGACAGGCGGAAGGGGAAGCCGGGGTAGTCGCGCGGTCCGGTGGAGGGATGGTCCACTGTGTGGAAGAAGGCCCGTGCCTGATAGTGGGGGTCTTGGAAGAGCTCGCGTGGCGAATTGACCGGTGCCGCGGCTATTCCGGCATCCAGTAATCTGGCTGCCAGTTCTCGAGCGTCCTGCTCGCGGGTCCAGTGGGAGATGAGTGGGGCCAGTGCCTCCCGGTTGGCCCAGCGTCGAGGGGCGTCAGCGTAGTCGGAGTTCTGGGCCAGGCCGGGCTGGCCCATGCAATCGCATAGGGCCTGCCACTGGGCGTCGGTGGCCACGGCTATGGCCACCCAGTTGTCATCGCCGACGCAGGGGAAGACGCCGTGGGGTGACATGGCCGGATGGCCGTTGCCGATTGGATGGGGGTTTTCGCCGGTCATCTGGTAGGCGAGCAGGTGTTCGCCCATGAAGTTGATGGTCGACTCCTGCTGCGAGAGGTCGATGAAGGCCCCCTTGCCGGTGCGCCGGCGACGCATCAGGGCAGCGAGAATGGCCCCAGCAGCATGGGTGCCCGTGATGGGATCGCCGTGATTGATGCCCGACTTGGCTGGCTGGTCGGGGGAATGGCCGGTCATCGAGGGGAAGCCAGCCAGCATCTCCTGGCCTATGCCGTACTGGGCGTAGCTGCGCCATGGGCCGGAGTTACCGAAGGCTGGCATGGAAACCAGAATGATGTCGGGTCTTGCCTCCCGCAGCCTGTCGTAGCCAAGGCCCAGCCTCTGCTCGCGTATTCCGTAGCGGAAATTCTCGATGACTACGTCGCTGATGGCGGTCAACCTCAGGAACAGGTCGCGACCTGTCTCCTCCGAGAGGTCGAGGGTCACGCCCATCTTGTTGATGTGCAGGGTGTTGAACCACGCGCTCCGGTTCCAGGGCTCATTCCCAGGGTCGCCATCGGGGTAGTTC
>JAAXIE010000105.1 GCA_012270525.1 Dehalococcoidia bacterium
TCCCTACGCATGGCGTCGACGATGTCACGCATCGCCTGGCTGTCATGAATGTCGATCCAGGCTTGGTAATGGGGATTGGAGGGTCTCTTACCCGCAGCGTTCAGATCCTGCGCCCACTGAAGATAGGGCCACTCGATGGCCAGCAACGCCGTGGCAATCTCCAGGTAACTTCCCTCGAAAGCGATGGATTTCAGGTACCCGCCGTATGCCAACGTCGTCGGCAATGGCCTCAGTGCGGAAACGTCGGCATCGGAAAGCCCCATATCCGCGAAGACTTGCCGGAAGAGGGCCTCCTCGCCTATCAGGCCGCCATTGAGAAACGAGCAAATGCTTCGCGCGGAGTCAAAGTTGGGACTCTTGGCCACACCAAGACCCAGCAGCTTCACCCAGTCCTTGAGGAAGAGGTAGTCCTGCTCGAAATAGACCCGGAACTTCTCCTTGGGAAGTGTGCCGTCTCCCAACTCGATGACGAAGGGGTGTTTCACTACGCCATCCCACAAAGGGCCAACGCCCTCCCGCAGGTCGTCGCTCAAGGACATGACCTCACCTCCTCCCAGCGAGTTGCGTCTCCTGTCCAGCAGAAAGCCTCACTCGACGAACTCGTTGGTGAAGGCTTCGTTCCCGTCTAGGGGTTCGTCGATGATCCCGTTGTCGTACATCCACTGGGCGAAGCCGGTCCACTTGTCCGATGTCTGCCAGCCCACGGGCGTGCCGTCGTCCTTCCACAGGGGGGCCAGAATCTCTGCCCCAGGACGGTCGATGGCCTCGTCTATGTCGTCCTCCCCGACCAGCGACACCAACACGTCCACAGCCCTACCGGGGTCATTCGCCGCCTCTTCGTATCCCCGGACCACCGCTTTGACGAAACGCTCCACAACTCCCGCGCGTTCGGCCAGTGTCGTCTCGTTGGTAACCACGACTAACTCGTAGAAGTCAGGGACGCCCCATTGCTCCATCCGAAGGACTTCCACCGGAAAACCCTCATTCTCCATCTTGATCGACTCGTAACTGAAGTAGCACCCGATACAGGCATCAACCTGCTCGCTGATGAGTGCTTCCGACAGAGCGAAGCCGACATTGACCAGCTCCACCTCATCAAGGCCACCGGAAACACCATCGAATTTCAGCATGGTCTCAAGCAGCGGCTGGTTGATGGGGATGCCCGGGTAGCCCACCGTTTTTCCTGCCAAGTGGCTGGGCCGGGTAATCTCGGCAGCCTTCAGGGTCTGCACCGAGTTCAGCGGGTGCTGCACCAGGGCCGCCACCGACACGACGGGCACGCCCTCAGCCCTCGCCAGCAGCAGGTCTGGCTGGTAGTTGATCCCGAAATCATCGGCCCCAGAGGCGACTGTCTGCAGGATCGACGCCGGGTCCGAGGGAGTGTAAATCTCCACCTCCAAGCCTTCGTCCTCGAAATACCCCCTCTCCACCGCCGTGTACAGGCCAGCGTGATTGGCGTTAGGGAACCAGTCCAGTGCCAGCCTTACCGAGGCCTGTTCGGGCTGGCCGCCACCGCAACCCGCCACGCCCAGCATCAGAGCCATCAAAATGCCAAAGAGGGCCAAACAACTATTCCGAAACATCCTGCGTCTCCTTCCAACCAGATTCCCAAAATGACTGGGGTGTCCGCTAACCATCCGTTGCCTTCTCATTCCCAACCGGCATCCCGCTTTTCGGTGTTCCGCCAAGGCAGGAACGCCTTCTCCAGAAGGCTCACCAACACGAACATGCCCATGCCAAGCAGGCTGAACAGGAACGTCACGGCATAAACCCGCTCGAACAGGAACTTTCCCTTGGAGACCAAGGCCAGATAACCCAGACCTTCGCTAGACCCCACCCATTCCCCGATCACCGCCCCGATGACGCTGACCGTAGCCGCCAGCTTGAAGCCGGAGAAGATGAAGGGCAGGGCATTTGGTATCTGCACCTTGGTGAATAGCTGCCAGCGATTCGCTCCCATGGTACGCATCAGATTCAGCAGGTCGGGGTCGGTGGAACGGAGCCCGTCGGCCGTATTGATGACCACGGGGAAGAAGGCGATGAGGGCCACCACAATCACCTTGTGCTCCATGCCATACCCGACCCATATCAGCAGCAGAGGGGCCATTATGATGATGGGAAAGGTCTCGGCCGCGATTATCACCGGGTAGACGACCCTCCCCAGCGTTCGCGACAGGTTGATGACCGTCGCCAGACCAAGGCCCACCGCCAGCGCCGCCAGCAGGCCCAGCAGCATCTCCTGAACGGTGATCCATGTATGCGAAGCCAGCAAACCCTTGCTGTACCACAACTCCTTGGCCACCTCCCAAGGAGCGGGCAACTTCCAGTGGGGTATCTCGTTGAAGACCACCAGGCCCTGCCAGGCAAGGACGAGGCCCGCCAGGATGACCAACGACACGACCCACCGCAGTGACGCCCGCACGACCCTCCGTGCGCGGGCAACTGCAGCACTGGCCGAAGCCGCCAGATCGCCGGACCCGCTCCTCCGCCCGACGCCTATCGCCATGAGACATTCCCTGCTGGCGCGTGTTCCTCTCGCAGCCCCGCCAGCAAGTCCGCTTTGAGTTGGTTGAACCGTGGCTCGGTGATCAATTGGTAGCCCCGCGGACGAGGCAGGTCGACCTCCACCACCCTCTCGATCCGTCCCGGCCTTGCTCGGAGCACGTATATCACGTCGGAGAGCAGTATCGCCTCTTCCACGTCGTGGGTGATGAGCACGATGGTCTTGCCGGTCTCGGCCCATATATCCATGAGCCATTCCTGCATCTGCGAGCGCGTCAGGGCGTCCAAGGCCCCAAATGGCTCGTCCAGCAGGACCACGTCCCGGTCGGCAAGAAAGGTGCGCAGGAAGGCAGCCCGCTGTCGCATGCCTCCCGAAAGGGCCGACGGGTAGTGCTTGGCGAACCCCTCCAGACCAAAGGGCCCCAGCAGACTCTCCGCGCGCTGCCGTGCTTCCCTACGAGGGAGACCACGCACTTCCAACGGGAGAATTGCATTGTCGAGCACCGTGCGCCATGGCATGAGCAGGTCTTTCTGCTGCATGTACGCCACCATTCCAAGACGCTGCGGAAAGGGCTCGCCGTCCAACTCCACCACCCCAGTGGTGGGTTGGTCCAAGCCAGCGATGATGTTCAGCAGTGTTGTCTTGCCACAGCCGCTGGGTCCGATGATGGAGACGAACTGCCCATCGGCCACGTCAAGGTCGACGGCTTCCAGCACGGACAACATGCGTTGCCCGGAAGGGAACTGCTTCGAGACATCACGGAGAGAGATGCGGGTGGCCGAATGCATTCAGTAACCCGCCCCAAAAGAAAAGCCGCCCGGTCCGGCGACGGCGGCCTTGAAAAATATGCAGTGCTGCACGGCGCATTCCCTCCGCTGGCATTACCCAGATCAGGTTCATAAGGGTCGCCCCAACATTGGGGGGCCTCTCAGCCCGGCTCCACCGAGCTCCCCTATGGGCCTTTACCGTTCGTTTGTGATGCGGAGTATAGATGCGCCAATTGCGCCCTGTCAAATTGCCCCTGGTAGCCCGCGCTATCCCGCACGCTATAATGGTTCCAGTTGAGTCGAACCCAGCGAGGAGTCCCCATGTCCGAGGAGAAAGCCCGCGATTTCGTGAAATACACCTTCTTCAAGGTGGACCCCGCTTGGGGGAAGCGCAGCACCGACGAGAGAGAGCGTGACAAGGAAGAACTGGCGGCTGTGGTGGAGGAACTCTCTACCGCCACGCTGGTGAATTGCTACAGCCTGACAGCCACCCGTGGGGACGCCGACTTCATGCTATGGAAGGTCAGCCCTTCGGTGGAGATGCTGGAAGGCCTGTTGGGAGGCATCCGGCGCAGTTCCATAGGGGCCTACCTGCAAACGCCCTACTCCTACTTTGCCCTCACCCACCCGTCGCCCTACGTCAGCGAACACACGCACCCGGGCCAGGAATTGACGGGGGCCATCAAGCCTTTGGGGATGCCTTACCTCTTCATCTACCCCTTCACCAAGACCCACCAGTGGTACCAGCTATCAAGAGAGGAACGGCAGCGCTTGATGAATGAGCACTTCACCATCGGGCACCGCTTCCCCACAATCAAGATTCACACCACCTATTCCTTCGGCTTGGACGACCAGGAGTTCGTGCTGGGCTTCGA
>JAAXIE010000224.1 GCA_012270525.1 Dehalococcoidia bacterium
CACCAAGCCCGCCGCCAGAGCCGCAGCCACCCACGTGAACACCACGTCGATGCCGAACCAGCTCTGCAGTGCCTTTCCCACCGGACCTTCCCGGCCCATGATCAGCAGCAGGACGTAGCCCGTCGCCACCGGGGGCAGCACCAGGGGGAAGGACACCAGGGTGTCCAGCAGGGCCTTGCCGGGAAGGGTCGACTTTGCCAGAAACCACCCCAACCACAGGGCGAAGGGGAGGGCCAGGAGGGTCCCCACGGCCGCCACCTGGAGGGAAAGGGCAACTACCTGCAGTTCTTCAGCCGAGATCACCCACGCCGCTCCCGCTATGAAGTGTTCGACGGGAATTATAGCAATCCCGCGGGACAGCAAGACTGGCCCGGGCACCGGTTAGGACAGCGCTATCTTCGCAGGGGTGTAAAGCCGTGACTGCGGAATATCCGGTCCGTAGCGTCGCCAGCCAAGTACTCGACAAAGGAGGATGAGGCATCCTCCTTGCCCGTGGTCAGCACCGCCGCGGGATAGATGACGGGGGAATGGCTATCGGCAGGTATCGCCTCCAGCACCTGCACCTCATCGGCGGCCTGGAGGTCCGTCACGTAGATGATGCCCATGTCGGCATTCCCTGTCTCGACGTAGCTGAGGGCCGCCCGGATGTGAGGACTTGGAAGGATGGATGACTCCAAGCCCTCCCACAGCCCCAGGCTCATCAGAGCCTCCCTGGCGTACTGACCGGCCGGCGCCAGGTCGGGGTCGGCGATGGCGAGGCGCACTCCATGGGACCCTCGCAGGTCCTCGATAGAGGTGATGCCGATCTCCTCTGCAACCGACGGCTTGCCGACCAGCACAAGGCGGTTGGTCAGGATGTCCCTGCGTAAGGCGGGGTCGATCAGACCCGACTCTTCCAGAACATCCATGGGCGCTGCCCCCGCCGATAGGAACACATCCCCCGGCGCTCCCCTGACGATCTGCCGCGCGAGGGCTGTCGAGCCTCCCAGGTGGAGCTCCACCTCCACCCCCGTATCCTCGGTGTACCCGTCGGCTATCTCTTCCACGACGTCGGCAAGGCTGGCGGCGGTGTAAACGAGGATGCTCTGCTGCTTTTCAGGCGCGCAGCCGGCGGCGATGAGCAGAGCAGCCAGGAGGAGTCCAGGTACGAAGGAGCGCATGGTTCCGATTCGGGGGCGTCGCTTAGATGGCGCCGTCACGCCTCAGCGCCTGGACCTCGTCTGGCGAGTACCCCAGCTCTCCCAGCACCTCTTCCGTGTGCTCCCCCAGCATGGGAGGATGGCGCCTGACCGTCCCGGGAGTCCCGTACAGCTTCATGGGGCCTGCCGGCACCTTCAGGTCGGGCGCTTGGGGATGGTTCACCGGGACCAGCATGTTCCTGGCCTCTACCTGGGGGTTGGCCACCACATCGGCGATGGTGTTGATGGGCCCGCAGGGGACGCCTGCATCTTCTATCAGGGACAGCCAGTGGGATGCGGGCTTGGTCCTGAACAGGTCGTACAGGATCGAGTTCAGCGCCTCCCGGTTTTTGACTCGGGAGGTGTTGTCCCTGAACCTGGGGTCTTCAGCCAGCGTTTCGCAGCCGATTGCCGGACAGAGCCTCTGCCACAGGCCGTCATTCCCGCAGCCGATGATGAAGTAGTCGTCCGCCGAGGGGAAGCACTGGTAGGGCGCCAGGCTGGGATGGGCGGACCCCATGGGGACGGGCACCTGGCCTGTAGCCATGTAGGCGACGGCATGGTAGCTCATGTTGGCTATCTGGCCTTCCAGCAGGGATGCCTCCAGGTACTGGCCCTCGCCGGAGCGTTCCCTGGCAAGGAGGGCGGTGGATATGGCGCCGTAAGCCATCATGCCGGTGAAGATGTCCACCACCGAATAGCCGGCCCGTAGGGGCGCTCCTCCCTCCTCTCCCGTGGTACTCATGAGTCCGCCATAGCCCTGGATGATCAGGTCGTAGCCCGGCCGGTCCGACAGGGGGCCCGTCCTGCCGAAGCCGGAGATGGAGCAGTACACAACCCTTGGGTTGGTCTGCCTTATCTTGTCGTAGCCGATTCCCATGCGGTCCGCCGTGCCCGCCCGGTAGCTTTCGATCATCACATCAACGTCCTGGGCCAGCTTGAGGCAGACCTCGACCGCCTGAGGATGTCTTAGATTCAGGGTGATGCTGCGCTTGTTGCGGTTGAAGGAAGCAAAGTGGACGCCAACCCCATCCCAGAAGGGAGTCCAGGACCTGGTCTCATCGCCCTTGGTCGGCTCCTCCACCTTTACCACGTCGGCGCCCATGTCCCCCAGCATCATGGTGCAGAAGGGACCGGCCAGGGTGCGGGTGAGGTCGAGCACTCGAAGTCCGTGGAGGGCAGCTTCCAAGGTATCCTCCGACGTGGGGTGGCGGGTCACACATAGCTGACCGGCAGACGGGATTATATCAGAAGCGCACGATGGGCAGCCTAATCTGCAGTGGCTGGCAGCCGTTACTAAGAGACCGGATTACAGGCTAACCTGCATGTCAGAAGGTGTTCACGATTTGTTCAAGATTGGCAACAGGCCACTATGCTATCCTGTATCTATGTTTATCATGGCTAAGCCTGCCGGTTGATCCAAGGTGACGGGGTGAGGGTCAGCCCTATCCTGATGTTGTGGGTCTCCGCCGCAGCAGTTGCCGTCCTGCTCATTGCGGCGGCCTGCGACGGCCCGTCTCCGGCTACTGAAACTCCTGCCGAGACGCCCCAGCCAGCCAACGCTTCTCCCACAGCAGCCCTGGAAGCTCCGCTGGATGCGTTCAGTCCCTTTGCCGCGGTGGCGGCCCTCGAACACGTCATCCGGTACATCTACGAGGCATCCCTGCCCTCCATCACCCACATCCGGGTGGTGCAGAAGGTAGAGGCCGCCTCCAGTACATCCTTCTTCTTTGGCGCTCCTGAGGACCAGTTCCAAAGGGGAGTAGGATCGGGCTTTATCTGGGATGAGGAGGGCCATGTCGTCACCAACTACCATGTGGTCGCCGACGCCGACGAGGTGATCGTGGTGATGGCCGATGGCACCGAGCTGGAGGCCCGTGTACTGGGATTCGACCCCGACTCGGACTTAGCGGTGTTGAAGCTCAATGAGCTTCCCGAAGAGATCGTGCCGCTAAGCATCGGCGACAGTGATGTTGTTACCATAGGCCAGTTTGTTCTGGCGATAGGCAGTCCTTTCGGGCAGGAGTTCACTATAACCAGCGGAATCGTCAGCGCCCTGGGACGCACCATCAACAGCGGTAACAGCGCCTTTTCCATTCCCCGGGTTATCCAGACCGACGCGGCGGTCAATCCGGGCAATTCGGGAGGCCCGCTGCTGGACCGCACAGGCCGAGCTATTGGCATAAACTCCCAGATCGCCACTCGCAGTGGTTCCAGCTCCGGAATAGGCTTTGCCATACCCATAAACGCAGCCAAGCAGGTGATTCCGGAGCTCATCGAAGAGGGGCGCTTTGATCATGCGTGGCTGGGAATCGCGGGCCAGTCCGTAAACGCACAGATCATAGACCTTATGGACCTGCCCGATGATACCCGCGGGGTGATTGTGGCCGATGTCGCCATCGACAGCCCGGCAGAACGTGCAGGCCTCCGGGGCAGCAACGAGACCCGCACCGTTCAAGGGCTGGACTTCGCCCTGGGGGGCGACATCATCTCCGCTATAGATGGGGATCCGCTGGATGGCTTGGAAGACCTGATAGACCACCTGGGACACTCAGCGCGCCCCGGCGACCGCATCACCCTCGAAATCCTCCGCGATGGGACCCAGAGCCTGACCATTGAAGTGGA
Source organism: Dehalococcoidia bacterium (assembly GCA_012270525.1). The sequence goes on from JAAXIE010000224.1 coordinate 3,804, forward strand.
GTTGGGGTCCCGCCCCCAGTTGAGCCTGCGTCGGTCCGATATCGCCTGAGGACTGGCATGTATGGGCGAAGATACGTCCAGGAAGCAGGGGGCCTACCTCACCTTGACCCCGGAAACGCCGTACCTGCGTTCCATTTCGTAGATGTCGTTCAACCCAAGTAGCTCGGAAGCTTCCATCCTGCTGGCATACCGGTTCGGGTCCACCTTTCCTGTCGCCTTCAGCTCCTCGAAGGCATCCCTCACGGCTTTGTACACCAGCCAGATGGTGCTGCCGCAAATCATGATCTTGTAGCCCATGGCCTCCACTTCCTGGGTGGGAAGCAGATCGCCGTTATACAGTCTGGGCACATCCCCCAGGTCGGAGGCGTAGGCCTCCAGGTCCTCCACCGTCTTGATGCCATCGACGAACACCATGTCGGCCCCGGCCTCCATGTAGGCCCGGCATCGCGCCACGGTGTCTTCCCAGCCGTTCACGGCGTAGGCGTCGGAGCGCGCGATGATCGTCAGGTCCGGGTCGGTACGGGCATCCAGGGCCGCGTGTATCTTTTCCACCATCTCCTCGGCGGGAACGACATCCTTACCCTCGAAGAACCCGCACTTCTTGGGGAAGACCTGGTCTTCGATGTGGATGGCGGCAACTCCCGCCTTCTCGTACTCCCGGACGGTACGCCACACATTGATGGGGTTGCCATAGCCCGTGTCGGCGTCACACACCACGGGAACGGACACGGCGTTGACGATGTAGCCGGCGTTCTGCACCATCTCCGTCTGGCTGAGGAGGCCCACGTCGGGGAACCCCTTCTCAGCCGACGTCCCGGAGCCGGTCATATAGACAGCCTGGAACCCGACGGCTTCGGCTATCTTGGCGTGGAAGGCGTTCAGGACGAAGGGCGCGACAACCATACCTCCCGAGTCGATAAGCTGCCTGAGCTGGGAAGTAGGCTTCATGTTGCCCTCCTGACCTATTCTACAGGTCGGGTCACGAAACGACGCTGTCCTATCTTCCGTGACCCTGCTGGGAGTTGATGTACCTGAAGGCCCCGATGGCAGCGGTCGCCCCATCTCCGGCGGCGCTGACCAGCTGGGATGCCGAATGCTGGCGGATATCCCCGGCGGCGTACACTCCGGGCACCTCTGTCTCCATGTTTATGTTCACGGGGATGTGCCCGGCCGCGTCCAGTTTCAGCGCATCCTTGAATATGGCTGTGTTGGGCTCCAGCCCTACGTAGATGAACACCCCCGACACCCGGAACTTCTGGGTAAGGTTGGTGATCCGCTGGCGCACCTCCACCGCCGACACCATCTCCTGCCCGGTGATGGCTTCGACGCTGGTATTCATCATCAGCTCTATTCGCGGATTGGAGGCCAGCCGCGTCTGAAGCGTCTTTTGGGCATCCAGGCGTTCATCCCTGTGAATCAGCATCACATTGTCGGCATACTCAGCCAGCGTGAGGGCTTCGTCGGCTGCCGAATCGCCGCCGCCGACAACGCACACACTTTCCTTCATGAAAAGGGGTCCGTCGCAGGTCGCGCAGTGGGAGACGCCGCTGCCCAGGAACTCAGACTCTCCAGGGATCCCCAAGGACTTGAGGTTGGAACCTGCAGCTATGATCACACACTTGGCGGAATAGTCTCCCTGGTCGGTCGTCACGGTCTTTACCGGCCCTTTGAGCTGCACCTCGGTAGCCTGACGCAGCGCTACTTCAGCCCCGGCGGCTATCGCTTGCTCCTGCATCTGGGCTGCGAGCGTGGACCCCGCAATTCCCCTGGGAAATCCCGGGAAGTTCTCGATCTTCTCCACGTTGATGATCCCAAGACCAGGAATCATCTGCTCTATGATGATGGTTTTGAGACCGTACCGTCCTGCATACATTCCGGCGGTGAGGCCCGCCGTGCCGGCGCCCAATATTGCAACATCGTACTAATCAGCCACGTCATCCTCCCGACCTAGCCCGCCAGCTTTCCGAGGAAATGCTCGACCCCACGGGAGCAGGCTCTTATCTGAGCCAAATATATCTTTGGCCCAGTTGGGGTGTCAAGGACGGCGAAACCTTCCCGCGTCCGGTTTCGGACAGCTTCTATTCGACGATGGGCTGGCCGATAATCCACAGGCTGACCATGGTGTAGAGCACCATGAGAAGAAGCATCGGATACTGGCTGGCGACCGCCATCCGGCGTTCTCCAAAGGTGCGCATGGCGATCCTATGAGCCAGGTACACAGCTACGATGTGCCCCACTACGATCACGCCCACAGACAGGAACCATACCGTCCTTGCGCCTAAGACCCCGATATTTATGTTGTACAGGGCGGTGCCGAACAGGTCCCACCCCCACCCGAAGGGGTCCGAGGCCAGCGGGATGATCCGCTGGCCCGACACCAACAGCAAGGGCAGGAAATGGGCTATGTTGTACGCCAGGGCTATGGGTATGAGCGAATATACCAACACCCGCGCCAACTTCTCGGCAGGGAGGGTGTTCCGCACCATGCGGGCCATCAGGTGGGCAAAGGCCAGGTACACCGCGTAGAAGACGAAGGGAAACAGCAGCAAACCGATGCTGTTGGCTATGGTGGCGCTGTTCAGGAAAGGGTTGTTCAACCCTGGGGATACATCGGCTGCGAAGCTCTGCACATGCACCCAAGCGGAGGTTGCGCTGAACCCGTCGAAGGTGACCGTGGCCAGGAGAAGGATGACCACCGCCAGCATGCTGCTGTCCACTCTCTCCGGGCGAGCAAGGCTCACAGCATAGGGCCTGATGTTGAGTTCCCTGGGAGGCTCATCTTCCTCGGCTGAAGAAGTTCTCTCCGGCTCGCTATCGTCCAGGCCCACATCATCGCAATCGGCGCACACGTCGGTAGAAGGCGTCCGAACCTCCAGGGGGGAGAAGCGGGACAGGAACCCGAACACCACGGAGAATCCCTCGCAGTTCCGGAGCCATGTGTGCTTCCCGAAATAGACCATCCCCCCCAAGGTGAGCAGAGAGTACGCCACTATCAGCAGGGATATGCGAGCGGGCAGGTCGTTTTCCGAGTACACGTTCTCCACCCAGGCAAAACAGAAGAACGTTATAGCGGCGGGCCACATCCTCCAGCCCTCGGGATACTTCTCGTGCAGCGAGAGGCTTCCTTCGGGATAGAAGCGCCTGTATAGCCACTCCGCGCCTTCATACATTGCGGCCCACGGGTTCACCAGCGCCCAAATGTTTCCCACCAGCGCCACAAAGAAGCCCATGCCCACCCACCAGAT
>JAAXIE010000178.1 GCA_012270525.1 Dehalococcoidia bacterium
TACAAGTTCCAGTTCATCACCCTGGCCGGCTGGCACATGATCAACCTCAACGCCTTCGAGCTGGCCAAGGCCTACAGCGTGGAGGGCATGCCCGCCTACGTGAGGATCCAGGAGCAGGAGTTCGCCCGCGAGGTGGACGGCTACACCGCCACCAAGCACCAGGCCGAAGTTGGCGCAGGCTACTTCGACGAGGTGCTGCTGAGCGTGAGCGAGGACCTGGGAGCCACCGCAGCGCTGGCAGGCTCTACGGAGGCGGCCCAGTTCTAGGCCAAGTTTCAGCGCCTTAGCGCTGGCAACCGAGCTACGTTTGGAGGGCGCCGGTCCATTCTGACCGGCGCCCTTCTTCGCGCCTTCTATTCTGCCCGCTCGTGGTGAGCCCGTCGAACCATTCGAGCGGGCTATCGCGCGGAGAGCGGCAGTCCGCTCATGTCCTTCGACAAGCTCAGAGCCTGCCCCGCACTTGATGCGGGGATGAGCGGACTTTGGTGATGCCACCGCCCGTGCCTCCTTCCCATTGCGGGCATGGATGCTGTGTGACATAATCGGCCCACCATGGAGAATACCCTCTACTACGGCGACAACCTGGAGATCCTGCGTCAGTACGTGCCAGACGAGTCCATTGACCTGGTATACCTCGATCCGCCATTCAACTCGAACGCGACTTACAACGTACTGTTCCGCGAGGCAAGCGGAGAAGGCTCCTCTGCCCAGTTTCAGGCCTTCGACGACACCTGGCATTGGGACATCGAGTCCGAACGCGCCTACAGGGACGTTGTGCAGAACGGGCCGAAGAAGCTGGCCGATCTGCTGCAGGCGATGCGTTCGTTTCTCGGCCAGAACGACATGATGGCCTATCTGACGATGATGGCCCAGCGGATGGTGGAGTTGCATCGCGTCCTCAAGCCGACCGGCAGCATCTACCTCCACTGCGACCCGACGGCTAGCCACTACCTCAAGCTGCTTATGGATGCAACGTTCGGTGCCCGGAACTTCAGGAATGAAATAACCTGGCAGAGAACTGAGAGTCACAACACGGCAGAAAAATACGGAAATATTGCCGATATTCTCCTATATTATTGCAAATCCGAAGAAACAATCTGGAATAGAAGCTATCACAAGTATTCCGATGGCGACCAGAAGTACAGCGAACAGCAGATGAAGCGCTTTAGCCACATAGATGACCAGGGAAGACGATACAGGCTCGATGACTTAACTGGCCCGCGGCCCAACAGCGACTCAGGGAAGTTCAATTGGCGTGGGACAATGCCGAGCCCCTCTCGAGGATGGGGTTACAAACTGGACCAACTCGAAGAATGGTGGGCTGAAGGACGGATACATACGAAGAAAGATGGAACTCCAAGAATGGATGGACTGAAGGTCTTCTTAGACGAATCGGAAGGCAAGGCACTTCAGAATGTTTGGACAGACATTCCAAGAGTATCCAACACCTCATCAGAGAGGCTGGGCTACCCCACTCAAAAACCTGAAGCGCTTATTGAACGCATAATCGCAAGCTCATCTAACGAAGGGGATGTGGTGCTGGACCCCTTCTGTGGGTGCGGCACTGCGGTGGCGGCTGCCGAGAAGCTCAAGCGCCAGTGGATTGGAATAGACTTGACCCACCTGGCCGTAGCCCTGATGAAGAACCGACTAAAGACGGCATTTAATCTGCTGCCCGTCAGGGACTACGCGGTTGTCGGGGAACCCGTGGACGTGGGCAGCGCCCGAGCCCTTGCCCAGCAGGACCGCTTTCAGTTCCAGTTCTGGGCCCTCTCCTTGCTGGAGGCTTTCCCAAGGGAGCAGGGCAAGAGGGGCGCAGATAGAGGAATAGACGGCGTTCTCTACTTCATAGACGGGGCCAAGAGAGCCGCCAAGAAGGTCATCGTACAGGTTAAGAGTGGGCGGGTAACGTCGTCTCACGTCAGGGACCTTCGTGGTGCGATGGAGCGGGAGAAGGCGGCAATGGGACTCTTCATCACCCTTGAGGAGCCTACCAGGGAGATGCGGACAGAGGCGTTCAACGCTGGTTCCTACCGGTCCGAGGTGTGGCAACGCAGCTATCCAAGGCTGCAGATACGAACCGTGGGGGAGCTGTTGGCAGGCGAGGGCTTCCATATGCCTTCCCACCCGTCCATGTATTATTCAGCGCAGCGGACGCGTCCTTCTATGGGAGAGCAGGGAATGCTCATGGAAGCGCCGGCGGTGTACGTAACTGGGGAGTGATACCTTTTGCCCCTGGTTTGACGGAATTTCGCAGGGGTGTTTCTCAGCCCTGGTTAGATCTTGGCGTGGCCCGGTTTGGGGATTTCGTAGGGGCGTGCCCCTAAACTGGATGTAAGTTTGGCGGGTTGAATGCCAATCTTGGACAGGCTACTCTTGGGGCATCCTCAGGTAAGGAGACGGAGCGATGGGAGTGCGAATAGGAGAAGGCAATTTCGTCTATGAGGTGGCGGAGGGTTGGGGAACTCTTCCCAAAGGTTGGGGCTTCAAGGAAGTGGCAGCGGTGGGAGTGGACGCGGAGGGGAGAGTATACGCCTTCAATCGCGGCGAACATCCGATGATTGTCTTCAATCGGGAGGGAGAGTTCCTGAATTCCTGGGGAGAAGGGGTGTTTCTGCGCGCCCACGGCATCACCATGGGGGCAGACGACACCATTTACTGCACGGACGATGACGACCACACCGTTCGTAAGTGCACCTACGACGGGCGGGTGCTTCTGACCCTTGGCACAAGCGGCAAGCCAGCACCCTTTCACAGCGGGCACCCTTTCAATCGCTGCACCCACGTGGCCATCTGTCCGATAAATAACGATATCTACGTTTCGGACGGATACGGCAACGCCCGCGTCCACAAATATGACGAGGACGGCAACCTGCTCTTCTCGTGGGGCGGCCCTGGGACGGAGCCGGGCCAGTTTAACATTGTTCACAACATCGCGACGGACAAAGACGGCTACGTCTATGTGGCGGACCGGGAGAACCAACGGGTGCAGGTCTTTGATTCCAAGGGCAAGTACGAGACCCAGTGGGTGAACATGGCCAAGCCCTGCGGCCTTTACATGGACGACGGTTCCCTGGATGCCGATGGCCGGCAGCTGCTGTACATAGGTGAGTTGGGCGCGGCCATTTCTGCCAACGAGGGCGCGCCCGGGCTGGGGCCCAGGGTGAGCATCTACGATCTGCAAGGCCAAGTGTTGGCTCGGCTGGGGGATACGGGACCCGGCGAGGAGCCTGGCAAGTTCATAGCTCCCCACGGCATTGCCCTGGACTCCAACGGCGATATGTACGTTGCGGAGGTCTCCTGGACCAACACCGGAAGTCTGCTGGATCCTCCCAGGGAGATCCGCAGCCTTCAGAAGCTAGTGAAAATCAACGGGGCATAGCGCAAAGGGGCAGGGGAACTATGACCAAGATTCTAGTCATCCAAGGCGCGGGCATGAACATGCGAGGGCGCGCGCAGATAGAGATTTTCGGCACGACGACGCTGGACGAAATCAACGATGCGGTGCGGCGTTACGCCGATGAGTTGGGCGTTGAGGTGGAGATATTCCACTCCAACATCGAGGGGGAGGTGGTCAACGCGCTGTACGCCGCCCACGACGGGGACGTGGATGCGGCGGTTATCAATCCGTCTGGCTATACCACCGGCACGGGCCCGCTGCTTACCGCAATAACCCAGGTTCTCTTTCCCGTCATAGAAGTGCATGCCTCGAACCCTTCCGCGCGGGGCGTCGTCTCCAACGTGCAGCCGGTGAGCCGGGGGTTGGTGTACGGGTTTGGCGTCTTCGGGTACTACCTGGCGCTCCGCGGAGCGAAGGAGTTGGCGGAGGCGGGTTAGACTCCGCCCTTACTTGTAGTCTTCGTCCGGCGGCCAGATGGTGTGGCTGCCGCGGCCTGCGCCGGAAGGGCCCTGGTCACGCCAGTCTTTGGTTGTTTCGAGCCACTTCTTGATGTGGGGCGTCTTGGTATGTTCAATGAAGGCGGCTTCGTCCTTGTAGACTTCGTACAGCCATATCCGGTCGGAGTGGTCGGCGTCCTGGATGATATCGAATCGGAGACAGCCCGGCTCGTTTTCGACGGAGCCTTTGGCGTCTCCAATCATGGCCTCTATGAACTGGTCTTTGAAGCCGTGTTTTATCTGGATGGGGGCGATGATGACGTACATCTTCTCTCCTTTGAGGGCTGGGCAAGGTTGGAGTCATTCTATCAAGGGAGGACGAGGGCAACAACGGCGTTTGGACGTGCTAGGTGCAGCGCTCCCATTCACGGCCAATGTAGTCACGGAGTTCTTGGGGCAGCGAAACGTTGCCAGCGACGGCGTTCTCCAGCATTCGTCCGGGCCGGCTGGTGGCGGGAATCAATACGGACACGCGGGGGTCTGCCAGAATCCAGGCGAGGGCTGCCTGTCCCCACGTCTGGATTCCGTACTCCTGCAGAGGCGCGAGGTCGGGCTGACGCTTCAATCCAGTGACCACCGTTCCCTTAACCAGGGGTCGCATAACAATAACGCCGATTCCCATCTCTGAGGCCAGGGGCAGCAGTTTCTGCTCCGCCTCTCGCTCCAGCAGGCTATAGGGAATCTGGATAGCGTCCACCCGTCCGGTACGCATTACCAACGCCAGCTCCTCGTAGAAGGGGGGCTGATAGTGGGTAATGCCAATGACGTCTATTCTGCCCTCAGCCTTCAGTTCCTCCAGAAAGGGAAGGTGGGTTCGCCAGTCCACCAGGTTGTGAATCTGGAACACCTCGATGTGGTCGGAGCCGAGCAGGTTAAAGGAGCGTTGTATCTGGGCGCGGCCCGTTTCGACGCCTGCGCAGTATACCTTGGTGGCCAACTGGAACTGGTGGCGGCGTCCGCTAATACCGGCGCCGATGACCCCTTCCGCCCGGCGGTACATGGGCGACGTGTCCAGAAACGTGGCGCCAGACGCCAGGCAGTTGTCCAGAATGCGCCGGCAATTCTCTATTTCCTCAGGCGATTCCACGTTGAAGCCGGAGGAGGATGCGGAACCCATGCCAATAACGGGCACGGTGAGGCGTCCTAGATGGCGGAACTGCATGGCATGCCTTTTGCGGAGTTCGGGTTATTCGGGTCTCTGGCAGTCATAGTAAACGCTACCTGTGGGACCAGTCGTCGGAGTTATCAGATGGTGGAGAAAGGCCCAGAACGTCGCCCTTTGTGGTTACGCCCAGGCCCAAAACCGTCCGGTTGGCGTAGGCGAAGTAGCTGACCACCTGGTTAATTTCGAGTATCTCGCCATCGTCAAACCCAGCTTTTCTCAGACCTCGGACATGCTTTTCCGCAACTGCCCAGGGGTTCCTGGTTAGAGCCGCAGCGTATGCTAGGGCCGCCAGTTCTCTGCCTGCGAATGCATCCTGGGGTCTGACCTTGTTGAAAGATGCAAGGATGACTTCGCTGCGGGCATCGTCTTTCAGGAGACGGCGGAGACCTTCATAGTGGTGGTCAACGCAGTAGCCGCATCGGTTCAGGACACTGACGAAGAGGCCCAGCGCCTCCAGAAACCAGACGGGGAGGGCGTTGCCGCTGTGATGGAGGGTGGCTTTGTAGAGGGCGAGGTGACCCTCCATTGTGTGAGGTCTGAGGCTGTGGGCCATCATGATGTTGTCGATGACGTCGTTGGGCCCCTTGATGCGCCGGTAGAGGTCCGCCAGCTTGCCGGCGGCTTTTTCAAAGGGAATGGTGCGTATCCAGGTCATAGGCGGTTAATTTGCTGACCTCCTCTCGACAGGGGGAGGTTCAACGCCAATGGGATGGCATTCCGTGGCGGTCGAAGAACTCGTCCATCTCCACGGGTAGGCCGGTGTTGTTGGACTCTTCGCAGGCGGCGATAATGCCGAAGGTCTTGAGATGGTCGATGGCGGTTGGCTCTGGGCTCAGGCTACCCTCGGCAAGCTGGTCGAGAATTTCGGAGACCATCACCCGGGCGTCGTCCACCAGCTGTTCCTGTTCAGGCAGGGGGATCTTCTCCATAACGTCGTTTTCGGAGCCGCGGATGACGCGAAGGTCGGAGAAAAGCTCGTACTGGAACAGCGCGCCATCGTCGCAGTCCGTCCGCCACAGGAACTGGTCGAGCTTGGTCTGGCCCGACCAGGTGCCGAAATAGTTAACCTGCAGTCCGTCGGTCATGTCAAAGAGCGCGATGGTGGTCGCATCGTCGCGGTACATGCTCCAGGGCGGGTTGGAGCAGCGACAGGTGACCCGCTCCACCTCGGCGTCGTAAACGAAGCGGATGGAGTCTATGTGGTGGATGACCTGCTCGTAGAGCATAGGCTGCCTCATGGTGAGGGGGAAGCGGTTAAGGAAGGGGGCGTAGCCGTCCCGGTTGCGCCAGTAGGAGTAACCGGCGAACCGGGGCGCACCGATTTTGCGGCTGCGGAGGATCTCCCGGGCCTTGAGAATGCAGTGCTGGAAGCGGAAGTTCAGGCCCACGGCGAAACCTAGCTTGGCGTCCTCAGCGGCCTTCACCATGCGGATGCCTTCGTCGAAGTCAAGGGATAGGGGCTTCTCTGAGAGGAGGTGAGCGCCGCTCTCAAAGACCCTGACAACGTGCTCGTAGCGGTCCATGGGCGGAGTGGCCAACACAACGAAGTCGGGCTGCAGGTCCTTGAGAGCCTGGCCCATGTCCTTGTAGCAGGTTTCGGGCTTGGCCTCGTACATGGTCTGCGCCCATTCCAGGTTGGATTCGTGCAGATCCACGTAGCCGACGGTCTGGGATTTCTGTTCCTCGTGAAGGATGCGTGCCCACTTTTTGCCGCGGGCGCCCAGGCCCACCATAAGAGTTCTTGCAGGTTGGTTCATGTCGTCAGAAGGTTCCTTTCTGCGTAGGTGAGAGTCTTATCGAAGATATGGACCATCTCCCTGATCTCGTCCTCTGTGATGGTTAGAGGGGGATGGATGGAGAGGCGCTCGCCGCTACACCGCATGTAGAGGCCGTTGTCCACCATGAAGCGGGTGAGCTTTCGACCCACCTCCTTGCCGCCGAGGGGCTGCTTAGAGACGTTGTCTTTGACCAGTTCCACCTCGGCAAGCAGGCCGACAGCTCGGACTTCTCCGACTACGGAGTGCTCTTTGAGGGTTTCCAGCTGGGAGCGGAAGAAGGGGGCGAGGGCGGCGCTACGGTCTACAAGCCGTTCCTTTTCGATTATTTCCAGGTTGGTGAGGGCCGCCACGGATACTACGGGGTGGCTGCTGAGGGTGTGGGATTGGACGAGGGTTTTGTCGGGGCTGCCAAGGAATCTCTCAAAGACCTGCTCCGTGGCCACCACCGCGCCGATGGGTTGGTAGCCGCTGCCGAGGGTCTTTCCCAGGACCATCAGGTCCGGCTCCAGGTCCCAGTGGTCGCCGCCGAACCAGGTACCCGTCCTTCCGAAGGCTGTGACCACTTCGTCGGCGATGAGCAGGATGTCGTGTCGAGCGCAGAGGTCTTTGACCATGTCCCAATACTCAGGCGGCGACATGAGGGCGCCCTTGGGCACAGGCTCGACAATCATGGCGGCGATGGAGTCGGGGTCTTCGTATTCGATGGTAGCCTCGATGGAACGGGCGCAACCAAGGTTGCACGTGCCTGTGCAGTGGAGGCACCGGTAGGGGTTCGCCTCCGGCACCATGACGCCCATGGGCACGGCGGGTTCGAAGATGAGGGACCGGATTGCAGGGTCGCCGCTGACGCTCATTGCGCCCCAGGTGTAGCCGTGGTGGGAGTAGTTGCGGTAGAGGACCTTGAACTTCTTGGGCTTGCCGTTCTGGGCGTGATACTGGCGGACAATCTTGAGGGCGGCCTCGATGGCTTCCGAGCCGGAGAGGGTGTAGAAGGAGCGGGTCAGATTACCGGGGGTGAGGTCGGCCAGCTTCTTGGAGAGTTTGGCGGTGGGGACGTTGGTGAAGGGGGTGAGGCCGGAGCCGCTGAATTGCAGGTTTTGCATCTGCTCGTAGACGGCGTCGGCGATTTCGCGTCGACCGTGGCCAACGAGGCAGCAGTGGGAGCCGCCGGTGGCGTCGAGGTAGCGGTTGCCTTCGCTGTCGATGACGTAGCAGCCC
>JAAXIE010000017.1 GCA_012270525.1 Dehalococcoidia bacterium
GAAGTCCGGCAGCAGTGGCGTGAAGACCGCCGTCCCGCACCCGAAGACCTGTGGCCCTATGTCGCCAACATCCCCTGTCCCACCCTCATCGTTCGGGGCACCGAGAGCGACATCCTGCCCATGGCCGTCGCCCAGCGCATGACCCAGGTCATGCCCCATGCCGAGGTCGTTGAGGTGGACCGGGCCGCTCACATGGTAATGGAAGAGAATCCCGACACCTTCACCCAGGTGGTCAAGGCATGGCTGGACCGCACCGGCTAGGAGAACTCTGAACAACCCCCGGTCACCCTATGGTCTTCGCTCAAGGGCCTTCACTGATAAGGAGGGATACCAATGGCCACCACCGCTGTCAGGTACAGGGATGCTACCGTTCAGGCCAACGGCCTCAACTTCCACTACCTGGAGTGGGGCGACCCCGACGCTCCCACCATCGTTTGCCTTCACGGCCTCCGCGGCCATGGCCATACCTGGGACGCCTTCGCCGAGGGCATGTGCGACGACTACCGCCTTATCTGCATTGACCAGCGCGGACGCTGCTTCAGCGATTGGGCCCTCGATGGTGACTACTCCACCATCAGCATGGCCGCCGACCTGCGTGGAATCACCCACAACCTCGGACTCTCCAACTTCATGCTCGTCGGCCATTCCATGGGCTCCAAGAACAGCATGATGTACACCAGCACCTATCCCGACACCGTGAGCAGGCTCGTCCTCGTCGACCTACCCCCCGGACGCACCCCCGATGGCCCGCGCATCGCCCAGGAGTTGGCCAAGGTCCCTGAAGAATTCGACGACTTCGAGGCCCTCTATTCCTACATGCGCAAGGAGAACACCCGCCCCCCGGAAGCCGTACTCCGCAACAGGCTCAAGTACCAGACCATGGAACTGCCCAACGGCAAGCTTGGCTGGCGCTACGACCCAGAAGTCCGCGCCCAGTGGCGCTCCGGCCGCGCCTCCGAGTACGTCGACCTCTGGCCCGCCCTCCCTCGCATCCCCTGCCCCACACTCGTGGTGCGTGGCATGGAGACCGACGCCCTGCTCCCCGAGGTAGCCGCCCAGATGGTCGAGATGCTGCCCAAGGGCGAGCTCGCCGAAGTCGAAGGTGCCCACCACATGGTCATGGAAGAAAACCCGCCCGGTTTCACCCAAGCCGTCCGCGACTTCCTGACCCGCAACCCCTAGCCCGGCTTCCCGCTCAGCAGCCTCCTGGCCCCCGGCCGCCGCGGAGGTTACACTCGTCACCTTGGATGAGGGCGATTCCCGTTACCCCCGTCACTCCTGCGACGGCGGAGGGTTCCCGCTGTTGTCCGCCGACCTGTTACTCTGGGTAAGGGAACACTTTTCCGTAGGCCCCTCTCTTCGAACCGGACGTCACAGTTCGCGTCATCCGACTCTCCGGGGCGTTTGCTTTCTTGGCCGGTCTAGAACTTCCAGCCGCCGCTGCGCGTTCGGTTGTAACGCGGATTACGACCACCATGGCCCCGACGGTAGCCTCGCAGCTTGCTGGCTTCCCAAGCGCGTGCCCGGGGGCGCGAGGAGAATGTTTGCTCGATCTGCAAGCGTCCTTGCTTGCCACTATTGCGATGCTGGGCCGCACGGCGGTCTGGATATTTGGTCTCCCCGACGTAATTGATCCGCCCGCGCTTGCCTCGCAAGGTGTAAACGTACACGGGTTTGTTGTTACCAAACAACCGCCCCAGTATGTTTCCCCACAGTTGTCGATCTCCCGGCCCAAATAGGTGATCTCAAAGTATGTCACACGCTGAGAGGCGTCAAGGATCGGACGTGATGATTGTCGCCAAGGTTCGACGGGTAGTCGCCAGGCTTGATGGGACTGAACTTGCAACGTTGGTACTTAGGCCGCCCGAGCGTTCTACTTCAGCGGGCAGCCTACATGGATATCCGCGTAGCATCACGCATAGGCCCCTAGCGTCTGGCAATACCGTATCGCCACCATCTCTACCCAAAGGGGCGGTTGGCCCCGTTCCTTCCTTCGCAGGTTCTTCATCGCCCGAATACGGAGGCCCCGGAAATTCACCGTGGAGCAGCCAACACCTCGCAGACGTTGGCTCACAGGCAAACTGTATAGTCGCGTTCGGCCGTTGGCGTCCCCGCGCGTTTCCGGCCATCCTCCCCCTTCCCCTGACCACCGCTCGTTGACGTCCGCCCCGCCTCCCTGCTAGCCTCAGCTACAAGCCAACCCGCCCGACCCGGTAGGTGCGGGCTACACGTAAGATACCCTCAGACACCATCAACCCTTCCCAATACACCCACAGGGAGGCAACCCCATGGATGACATCGAACTCGCATACTCCCCGGTCGCCCAGCTGCGCGAAATGCTCGACTCCAGGAAGCTGTCACCCGTAGAACTGGCCCAGGTCTACCTCGACCGCATCCACATCCTCAATCCCTATCTCAATGCCTTCCTCACCGTGACCGGAGACCACGCCTTGGAGTCCGCGCAGCGGGCCGAACAGGCCATCGCCAGGGGGGAGCGCGGACCCCTCTTGGGCATACCCATCGCCATCAAGGATCTGGAAGCCACCCAGGGGCTGCGCACCACTTGGGGATCCCTGGTCTTCAGGGATCATGTCCCCGACCGCGACTCCGTCCCCGTGGCCCGCGTCCGGGCGGCCGGTGCCGTGATCCTGGGCAAGACCAACACCCCCGAGTTCGGCCCTTCCGGCACCACCAGCAACAGGCTCGGCGACGACTGTCGCAACCCCTGGGATACCACCCGCACTTCCGGCGGCTCCAGCGGTGGGTCGGCCTCCGCCGTGGCCGCTGGTATGGCCCCCATCGCCATCGGCTCCGACGGTGCCGGCTCCATAAGGATCCCCGCCAGCCTCTGCGGCATCTACGGCATCAAGCCCACCCAGGGACGGGTCCCCTCCGTCGGCAACCCCGAACGGCCCACCCCTCACATCACGGCCCAGTCCGGCCCCATCACCCGCTATGTCGCCGATGCTGCCACCCTCCTCC
>JAAXIE010000068.1 GCA_012270525.1 Dehalococcoidia bacterium
CGGCCCCTCACACCCAACCCTGACATCTTCCCATTGACCCCCTCCCCACTCCCACGTTAGCCTGAATACGGGCTGGGGATCGACCCCTCGGGGTCTCCCCAGCCCCAACCATTTTCCGACGGGAGGAAGCCCAGCATGCCAGCCCCAACCAGCGCCGACCCATATGCGCCCTCCCGCAGACTACTCACCACCTCATCAGACCCTCATGCAACAAATTCTTCCCGCTCCGATCAAGCTGCGCAGCTACATAGTGCGGCAAACGTGTCGCCTTTCAAATTGGAAAACCACGAAAATTCATTTTGCAGATACGACCCTTGCCGCATCCCAGATACGAACACCCGTCTACTCCTACCAACCCACCCTTCGCAAAGGCACATCTCGCCGCACTCCAGCTACGGACTACAGCCTGGAAATCGACACAGAGTTGTCCCATCCCCTCAATCCCCCTCTACCGGAAGTGCTCCCTTCAAGGGCCGCTGCTCCTGCCTGTGACACACCCCCACTGTGGTATATTGGGCCGGGCCAAGCTGGGAGGCTTGAGCAGGCCCGCGCCAGATTTCTTGGGGCTCGTAGGTAGCCAACAGGAGGGACCATGATCGACTTGGTGATTCGGGGCGGCATGGTGGTGACGCCTTGGGGCGTTGGCGGATGGGACGTCGCCATTGAGGGTAGCAAGATCGTCGCGGTGGCCCAGCAGGGTTCCCTGCCATCCGATGTAGGCCAGGTAATCGACGCCTTGGGCAAGGTCGTGGTCCCTGGGGGGGTCGAACCCCATGCCCACGTCGCCGCACCGGTGATGGGCATGCCCGGCCAGGAAACCGCCCCGCCCGAACAGGTGAGCCGGGCCGCCCTGTTCGGAGGCACCACCACCATGCTCGATTTCGCCATCGTTCGACCCGGTAGCACCGTCGAGGCTGCCATCGCCGAGCGCGACTCCCGCTGGCGGGGCAACGCCTACTGTGACTACGGCTATCACATCATGCTGTTGCCCGAAATCGCTACCGACGTAATCAATCCCCAGGTGCGGGAAGCGGTGCAGGCCGGCTATCCCAGCTTCAAGATCTTCACCACCGACATCCGGCCAGCCCACCTCACCGAGCAGCGCCGCGTCGGCATGGGCCACCTGTCCGCCCTGATGGAACAGGTCCAGGACAGTGGCGGCATGCTCATGGTCCATTCGGAAGACGACGACATGGTCCAGTACATGTACCGCAAACTCACCGAAGAGGAGCAGACCGAGTGGTGGCGGATGCACGAGGTCCACACCAATATGTCCGAGGATGTTTCCTTCCGACGTGTGCTGAGGGTCGCCGAATGGACCGGATGCCCCGTCTACATGGTCCACGTCAGTGCCCAGCAGGGCGTGGCTGCCATTCAGGAAGCCAGGGGAAAGGGCATGCCCGTCTATTCCGAGACTCTGCACAACTACGTCACGTGGAACGCCGAGGCCTACAAGGAACCCGACGGCATGAAATACCACACCTACCCCTCCCTCAAGTCGGAGCAGGACCGCCTCGCCCTGTGGGATGGCCTCCTCAAGGGTGACATCAACAGCATGGCCACCGACGAGTACTGCACCTCTTGGGCCCACAAGATTCAGGGACGCAGCCTCCTCGACGTGACCGGCGGCCACAACGGGGCCGAGACCCGTGTGGGTATCACCTACAGCGAGGGCGTTTCCAAGCGCGGCATGTCCCTGGCCCGGTTCGTCGAGGTCACATCCTCCAACGCCGCCCGCATCATGGGGCTCTACCCGCGCAAGGGGGCCATCGCTCCCGGCAGCGATGCCGACATCGTCCTGATCGACCCCGGTATCGAAAAGCGTTTGGGCAAGGACGACTTCCACATCAGCGACTACAGCATCTGGGAAGATTTCCCTGTCCAGGGCTGGCCCGTCACCACCATCCTGCGAGGCAAGGTCGTGGTGGATGAGGGCCGCCTCCTGGCCAGCCCCAGCGACGGCCACTACATGCCACGGAAGGTGGACGCTAGGGTCGTGGACCGCCCCGTGGTGTAGCTGGCTGCCCCGCCTCGTGCCGACGACGCCCCCTTTCGGTGCCGCCTCGCCTCCATGGTAAACACGGAGCAAAGAAAGGATCGGGATGCCCAGAATTGTGCACTTTGAGATTCCCGCCCGCGACCCGGATAGCCTGGCGGACTTCTACCGGAGGGTCTTCGGCTGGAAAATCGACAAATGGGAAGGCCCCGTCGACTACTGGCTGGTGACCACAGGCGACCAGGGTCCTGGCATAGATGGGGCCCTTCTGCGGACGAATCCCGTCCACCAGGGTACGGTCAACGTGATAGACGTCGAGTCGGTGAGCGATTTCACCCAGAACGTAGAGGCCGCGGGAGGCGAGGTGGTAACCCCCAGGACACCCATCCCTGGCCTCGGCTACGTTGCCTACTGTCGTGACACCGCGGGCAACGTCTTCGGCCTGTTCCAAAACGACGAATCAGCAGCCTAGGGGCGCGTATTCACCCTGAAGCTGGCACGACGTCGCGCCACTGCCTTCCTTCGTCATGCCCGCGCCTCTTTTCGTCATGCCCGTCCAAGCTGTCACCCACGGTCCGAACTGCCATGGCAGGCCCGGACCCGAACTATGCAAGGATCTCAAGTGAACACGACCTGGACTCCCGGCGCTACAGTGAGCAGGGCCTGTTGGCACTGGCCCCTAGTCGTCGTCGGAAGGTGCAGCCGATACCTCTGGCTCGGCGTCGCTGTAGTTCAGGGCGTACAGGTGAGCATAGAGCCCGCCCTGCTCCACCAGCTCTTCGTGCTTGCCCATTTGCACGATCCGGCCTTGGTCCACCACCACGATCTTGTCCGCGTTGCGAATGGTCGAAAGCCGGTGGGCTATAACTATCGATGTGCGCCCCTGTAGCAGGTGGCGCATGGCATTCTGGATGAGCAGTTCCGTGTAGGAATCCACGTTGGCGGTGGCCTCGTCCAGCACCAGGATCCGGGGATCAGCCACCAGGGCTCGCGCGAAGCTGATAAGCTGGCGCTGGCCTATGCTGAGGTTGCCCCCCCGTTCGTGCAGCACCGTATCATAGCCTTCGGGCATGTTCATGATGAAATCGTGGGCACCCACCGCCTTGGCCGCAGCGACCACCTGCCCGTCAGTGGCGGCCGTGTGGGAGTAGACGATGTTCCCCCGCACCGTGCCGGAGAACAGGATGGGCTCCTGCAACACCATTCCCATCTGGCCAACCAGCGACATACGCTCCACGTCCCGGATGTCATGCCCGTCCACCGCGATCCGCCCGCCGGTCACGTCGTAGAAGCGGAAGACCAGCGTGGCGAGGGTGCTCTTCCCCGCTCCGGTGGGGCCAACCAGGGCCACGGTCTCCCCCGGCTCGATCCTCAGATTGACGTTCTTCAGCACCTCCACCCCAGGCACGTAGCTGAAGTCCACGCCCTCGTAGTCGATAGCTCCTTGCACTGGAGGCATCTTGGGAGCATATGGAGCATCCACCACTTCCGCCTTCACGTCGAGCAACTCGAATATCCGCGCCCCGGAAGCCATGGAGCGTTGCATCTGGGTGAACTGCATGGTGAGGTTCCGTATCGGGTCGAAGAACCGCTGCACAAACAGAATGAAGGCAATCAGTACTCCGACCTCAACCTCTGTCTGCTCCAACGAACCAGCCCCCAAGGCCAGCCATGCCCCAACCACGATCACTACGGCCATGGCGGTGCCGGTCAGAAGCTGCACCGGTGGCTGGATCATGCCCGACAACCGGCTGGTATGCACCGCAGCATCGAGATAGGCCCGGTTCAGCCCGTCGAACCGCTCCATGTTGACGTCCTGGCGGTTCAGGCTCTGCACTACCCGGACCCCTGAGATGTTCTCGTTGAGGGCCCCGTTCACGATGGCGATGGCCCGGCGCGCCCGGATGAAGGCCGGCTTGGCATACCTCTGCCACACATACATCACCAGCATCAACGGCGGAATCACCCCCAAGGTGAAGAGGGCCAGATCCACGTCCATGATGAGCATAGCCGTAACGATTCCAACCAGACTCAGCAGGTCGGCCATCGTATGCACCATCAGGTTGAACGTCTCCTGCAACTGCAGGACGTCGTTCTGCACCCGGGACATGATCCGGCCCACCTCGGTACGGTGGTAGAAGGAAGGGGAGAGGCCCTGCAGGTGATTGAACATATGGGTGCGCAGGCCGTACAGGATACCCTGGCTCACCTTCGCCATTCCCATGTACTGGATGTAGTTCGCCCCGAAATGGACCACAGTGAGTATCAGAAACGCGACCCCCACCCACATTAGGTTGGGAGGCACATTCCCCGTATTCTCCGCCGGGTATATGTAGCCATCGATGCCCCATTTCACCAGGTACGGGATCCCGACCGTGGCACCCGTGTAGACCATCACTGCGATGAGGCTGACCCACGCCGCGACGGCATACGGCTTGATATAAGGGGCCATCCTGGTTACCACGCGGTGATCATAGGCCTTGCCCATGACCGTGTCGTCGCGCAACGAGTTACTGTCGGCCGTAGCCATGGGCGACCAGCGAGAGCCCCCCATGCCACCATGCTGGAACCCTCCCCCCATGCCACCGCCGCCCATCATCAGGCATCGCCTCCGTCATCGCCCACGGGCATGGGAACGGCTCCCGGCATTGCCGGAGCGTCAATCGCAGCGTCCAGCATCACCTCTTCCTGCGGCCGCAACTGCAACTCGTAGATGTCCCTGTACATCTCGCCCCGCTCCATCAACTCCTCATGAGTGCCTTGCTCCGCAATCTTGCCGTTCTTCATCACCAGAATCAGGTCGGCCCCACGCACAGTGCTTAACCGGTGGGCGATGACAAAGGTAGTCCTGCCGATGATGACATCGCTCAGAGCGCGCCGTATCGCCCGCTCCGTCTCCACATCCACGCTCGAGGTGGAGTCGTCCAGGATCAGCACCGGCGGATTGACCAGTATGGTGCGGGCGATCGCTAAACGCTGCCGCTGACCCCCCGAAAGGGTATGTCCCTGCTCCCCCACCGGCGTGTCGTATCCAGCAGGCAAGCTCATGATGAAATCATGCAGTTGTGCCACCTTGGCCGCGTGCACTATATCCTCATGGGTAGCATCGACCACGCCGTAGGAGATGTTTTCCTTGATGGATGCCCCAAAGAGGAACACGTCCTGGTGCACGATCCCCACGTTGCGACGCAGCGACTCCAGGGTGACGTCGCGTACATCGACCCCATCGATGGTCACCCTGCCCTTGGTCACATCGTAGAAGCGCGGTATGAGGTGTACCAGCGTGGTCTTCCCCGACCCAGGGGCCCCCAACACTGCGGTGACCTGCCCTGGCGACGCGTCAATGTCCACTCCGTTCACCACCAAAGCCGACCCGCTGTAGCCGAAGGTCACGTCCTCGAACTGCACGGCACCTTTGGTGCGTGGCAACTCTATGGCATCGGGCTTCTCAGCAATGGCCGACTCGGCATCCAGCACCTGGAAAATGCGCTCCCCCGAGGAGATGGCCCGCGAGAAGGCGTTGACCGTGAACGCAGTCATGCGAACAGGCAACTGCAGCATGCTCATGTACACCAGAAAGGATGTCAGGTCGCCCAGGGTGAAGGTTAGATCGTTGATTACCTGCATACCGCCGTACCACAGGATGAACCCTCCCACCAGCGTGAAGAAGAAGGTCATGATGGCACTGTTGGCCCCCTCCTCTTTGTCGGCCCGGTAGCCTTGGTCGGCCAGCTCCTTTGTCTTCCGCGCGAACCGGTCCTTCTCGTAGTCCTCGGCTGCGAACGACTTGACCACCGTGATCCCCGACAGGTTCTCCTGTAGCACGGTGACCATCTCGCCCATCAGCACCTGCACCCCGGTCCAGAGCACCCGCAGCCTCCGCACCACTATGGACGATCGCAAGGCGAGGAAGGGCACGAACGAGAGGCTGATGAGGGCCAGTTCCCAGTTGAGAAGGAACATCAGGATGCACGTGGCACTGGTCACCAGCACGATGTCGGCAGCCCGCACCAGCCCCATGCTGATATACCGCCTCACCCCGTCCACGTCGGCAGTGGCGATAGACATCAGGTTGCCCGTGTGCTCCGTGTCATGGTAGCCGAAGCTCAGACGCTGGTAGCTGTTGTAAAGGCTGTTCCGCAGGTCGTATGAAACCCGCTGCGATACCGCCTCGCTGTTGAACAGTCGTACGTACTCCAGCAGTCCCCGTAGCAGGTATGCCACTACAATGGACACACCCAGGATCACGATGAAATTGAGGTCGGCGGCGGCGAACTGCTTCAGTTCGTCAACTGCCATGCCAATCAGCCGGGGAATGGTGAGCATGGCCGCGGTCCCGCCCAGGACTCCCAGGTATGCCAGGGCCATCCTTCCGCGGTAGTGGAAGGCCATGGCAGTCAGTCTGAGGATGATTACCATCTGTCGAGTGGGACTCCGATAGGCGCAGCGGCCCGTTGGGTGTGTCGTTACAAATTCAGGGTCTCGGCCAGAAGGCGAGTATAATACGAAACTAAGGAAAGCGAAACCATGCCATACCCCCTCGCAATCCCACAGTCCCGCCCGTGACCCGGTTGTCTGCAATCTCCGTGCGCCAGCCGGACACGGCGAAGGCCGTCGTGCACGGCTGGCGATCGCCCAAGGCCGTTCAGTCCCGTATCGACACCCTGAAGCCATCTCAGGGCGAAGGCTACACGCTCTACATATCTCCGACCCAGTTACCCACCCTGCCACCGGCCCTCTTGGATGCAGTGACCGACTTGGGATCCTGGCCCACCGGGGCCGTCGTGTTCGGATCCGCCCAGAGGCAACTGGTGGTCATGCCGCCCTTTTCCGTGGCCAGCCGGGAACCCTTGGCGGGCTGGGATTTTGGTCCGCTGTTGTCAATGCTGCAACAGCAGCGAGACATCGCTGTGGTCCTCCTCAGGCTGGGACGCTATGCCGTAGGGGTGTTCCGCGGTTCCAACCTGATCGCCTCCAAGACCGATACCCGGTACGTGAAGGGGCGTCACAAGGCCGGAGGCACCTCCCAACTCCGGTTCCAGCGCATCCGCGAAAACCAAGCCAGGTCCCTGTTCGACAAGACCTGCGAGATGACCCGGCAGGTGTTGCGGCCGTACCAGGACTCCCTGCAGTACCTCGCCTTGGGGGGCGAGAGACACACCCTGCTGGGACTGAGAGAACGTTGCCCGTACCTGTCGCGGTTCGATGGAAGCCTGATTCCCCGGACACTCGAAGCCCGGGTGCCCAATCTGGAGACCCTGCAGAAATGCGGTCCACGCCTGTACGAGAGCCTCCTGGTGGAAGTGGCCCCACCTGTCCCGTTCCCATCGCATTCCACGCCTTTCAACAGGCCAGCCCAGGCTGGTAACATCCTTCCATGACCACACACGCACCCAGCACCAGCCCGGAACTGGACTCGGCCTCCCTCACCCTCCTGGAGTTCGACCTCGTCCGCGACCAACTGGCCTCCTACACCACCTTCGAGCCAGCTCGGGACTTGGCCCGCGCTCTGCTGCCGACGTCCGATGGTGAGGAAGTGGCATCCCGTCAGCAGGAGACCTCCGACGCCAGGCGCTTCCTGGAAGAGCGGGGCAACTTCGACCTCTCCATCGCCTACAACCTGGCGCCGCTGCTCCAGCGGGCATCCTTGGGTGGCTCCTTGCGCGGTGCGGAACTGAGGCAGGTCGCCGATACCCTGCGAACGGGCCACACAGCCCGCCAAGCCCTCTCCAGTCAGCGTCACCTGTCCCGTCTGTACCCGTTATCCCAACTGATTCCCGAACTGCCTGCCCTGGAGCGGGAACTGGACACCGCCATCAACCCCTCGGGAGACATCCTGGATGGTGCCAGCCCCTCGTTGCGAGGCCTCCGCGTCGACGCTCGACAGGCCTACCAGCGTCTTGACGACATGCTGCAGCGCACAATGAGACGCCTGCAGCGTCAGGGGATCCTGCAAGAGCCTCTGATCACAGAGCGCAACGGGCGCATGGTGCTCCTCGTCAAGTCGGAGATGAGGCACCGGCTTCCCGGTATAGTGCACGACGTATCCGACAGCGGGGCAACGGTGTTCGTAGAACCCCTTAACGCCGTCTCGCTGGGCAACGAATGGCGCGAGTTGCGCCTCGCAGTCGACCGCGAGGAGGAGAGGGTCCTGCACGCCCTCTCTGAGTACGTCGCCGCTCTCGCCGACGATATCGCCCTGATGGTGGAGTTGCTGGCCCGCCTCGACCTCGCCATGGCGAAGGGCAGGTATTCGCTGGCCCTCAGTGCCACCCCGCCGGACCTGGAAGCCACAGATCGCACCAAAGTGCTCCTGCGGGATGCAAGACATCCCCTGCTCAGCGGGTCGGTGGTACCCATCTCCGTGCAAGCAGGGGATGATCATCCCGTCCTCCTCATCACCGGGCCCAACGCCGGTGGCAAGACCGTCGCCCTGAAGACTGTGGGGCTCGCTGTGCTCATGGCTCAGGCAGGGCTCCACCTCCCAGTGCGCGAGGCGGCCCTGAGCCTGTTTGACGAAGTCTTCGCCGATATAGGCGACCAGCAGAGCATCCAGCAGTCCCTCTCCACCTTCAGTTCGCACATCCGCACGTTGCGCACCTTCATGGAGCGGGCCACCTCCCGTTCCCTCGTGCTTCTGGACGAACTGGGCACCAGCACCGACCCGGAAGAGGGCACCGCCTTGGCCAAGGCGGTGCTCGCCCATTTCGCCAACCAGCGCGTCACCCTCATCGCCACCAGTCACTACCGTGGCGTTGCCGCCTTCGTCCAAGAGCACCCGCAAATGCGCAACGCCAGCGTGGAACTGGCCCCAACCAGCTTGGAACCAACATATCAGCTCACCCTCGGCCTGCCCGGACGGAGCTACGCCCTCGACATCGCCGCCCGCCATGGATTG
>JAAXIE010000139.1 GCA_012270525.1 Dehalococcoidia bacterium
CAGTCCAACAGCGGTTTCTCGGTGTTCCGCGGCCCCACCGTCGTCCTCAGTTGGGTCCTGCTGATGAGCAACATGTCGGAACTGTTCCCCAACCTGCGCTGGGCCTTCATCGAGGCCTCATCCCAATGGGTCCCCTGGATTTACAAGGAAGTGGAGAACCGCTACAAGACCTCCGGCCGTGATTTCCCCGACGACCTGTTCGGCTCCAAGAAGGTCTACGTGACCTGCGAGACCCACGACGACCTCCCCTGGGTGTTGAAGTACGCTGGCGAGGACAGCTTGGTGGTGGGCACCGACTACGGCCATCTCGACCCCTCCAGCGACACCAACGCCATTCTGGCCTTCCAGCAACTTGAGGAGATCGGCCCCGAGTCCAAGGAGCGCATCCTCCACCACAACCCCAAGCGCCTCTACGCCCTCTAGTTCGTGGCTCAGGTCAGGCAAGAGAAAGAGGCCCCCGTGATTCGGGGGCCTCTTTCTCCTCTGGCCCATGCAAGCTGAGGTCAAGCCGCGGGACTGTTCGGGTCGCGGCGCCCCCAATTCATCCCTACTGGCAGGAGCATGCTGGATACCGCAGCCTCAGCCCCGCTCCGACACGACCAAACTTGAAAGCGTCGACGATTCCCATTATGCTCGCCTCTCCAAGGCCTCAGAAGTTCTAGGAGAACAGCCCTGAGCCATTGCGGCTCCCATTGCAATAGGAGCAAGGAGGCACAGTTATGACAACACAGGTCAAACTGCAGGTCATCGACGCCGATGCCCATGTGGTGGAAACCGAACGCACATGGGACTATCTGGAGCCGTCAGAGCAGAGGTACCGGCCCTTGCTCTATACCTCGCCCGACAGAAGCGTCAGCGATTACTGGCTCATCAATGGCGAACTTGGCCGGCCATATTTCCCGCCCCTCAGCGAGCAGAAGATCGAGCAGATTTCCCAGAACGCAGGCCGGGCCATGGGTACACCCAAAGAGGCCCGCGAGATGAACGACATACAGATGCGCCTCGACCATATGGACGAGCTTGGCGTCGACGTCCAGGTCCTCCACAACACCATCTGGCTCGAGACCGTCACCACTTGGCCTGACACTCAAGCCGCCCTGTGCCGTTCCTGGAACAAGTGGCTTGCCGACATCTGGAAGCAGGACAAGGGTCGCCTCCGCTGGTCCTGTGTGGTGCCCGACCTCATGGTCGACGAGGCTATCAACCAGATCCGCTTCGCCAAGGAGAACGGGGCCGTGGCCGTTTGCATGAAGCCCCTGGAAGGCGACCGCCTCCTGACCGACCCCTATTTCCATCCCATCTTCGCCGAAGCCGAACGCCTCGATATGGCCATGGCCATCCACATCGCCAACGGAAACCGGCGCAACGTCCGCCTCTGGACATCCACGCCAGCTCCGGGCGAAGGCCAGTCCAACTCCGGCTTCTCCGTGTTCCGCGGCCCCACCGTCGTACTCAGCTGGGTCCTGCTCATGAGCAACATGTCGGAACTGTTCCCCAACCTGCGCTGGGGTTTCATCGAGGCCTCATCCCAGTGGGTCCCCTGGATATACAAGGAGGTCGAGAACCGCTACAAGACCTCCGGCCGTGATTTCTCCGACGACCTCTTCGGGTCCAAGAAGGTCTACGTCACCTGCGAGACCCACGACGACCTGCCATGGGTCCTCAAATACGCTGGCCCGAACAGTCTGGTCATCGGCACCGACTACGGCCACCTCGACCCTTCCAGCGACACCAACGCCATCCTCGCCTTCCAGGGGATGGACGAAATCAGCCCCGACGACAAGGAGCGCATCCTCTGCCACAACCCCAAGGCCCTCTACGGTCTGTAGAAGCCCTTGCCACCCGTCGATCGAAAGAAGGCTCGAAGCAGCTATTGCGACGGGAACCGAGACGTGGGCACCACCTCGTACTCCACGACCGTGTGTTCTGAGTCAAGGATTTCCGTGTCGCCGTTCACGGAGTAGATGGCCTGCCGGTGAATCAGTGGCCTATCGGTGGTGTACTCCAGTTCCCAGCGAAGTGTGTCGCTGCTTCGAAAACACCACGCTGGCACTGCCATTCAGGGTTCGATGCCCCTTCACTGTGTAGCCTTCGGTTCCCGCCCGCACAGGCGCCCCCCAAACCGACGCCATCCAGCCCGTGATGGAACCGTAGTCCTCCCCCATCGGGGTATCCCACGTTGTATCGGCTAGCAGGTCAGTGGACCGGATGTTGCCATCCCGGTACACGACTATTCCCAGTTGGGTCCCGCTCTCCGACTTGACTTCGGTGACTGCCTCGGTCCCCACACCCTCCGCACCCACTTTAATCCGCGTGTCGTGGATGACGGTGTGCGGGTGTTGGGCACCCTCCTTGAGGGGCACCCGTGGCTCTCGCTGCCATTCCTTCACCCTGTAGTAGAGCACTTGGCCTGGCAGACCGTTCAAAAGGGCATCCAACTCTTGCTTCGCCGTAGTGCTCATCGCGGCTGCAGTTGCCGGGCCACTGCCTCCTACGTACGTAAGGAGCAGCCACATGACAAGCCCTAGCAGGGCAGCGATTCCAAGGGCTCCCAACACGACCCAAATCGTGCGAGAACCCTGTCCCCGGAGTGTTATATGTAGGCGGGGTCCAGGCAACCAGACCCGCTGCCCGCAGCCCTAATAGGCCGCCACCGCCGCCCGGCAGCACTCCACATCCTGGTCGTCGGTGCCACCGCTCACTCCCACAGCCCCCACAATGTTGGGAGTGTCCAACACCGGCAGACCCCCAGCCACGGCGATGATCTTCCCCTGCGACGAAACGATCATGCTCTGGAACCAGCTCTGGCTGGCCGTGGCAGCCAGTTGGGCCGTGGGCACCTGGAAGGTGGCGGCCGTGTAGGCCTTGTTGACCGCGATATCCACGCTCATGGGGCGGGCTTGGTCCATGCGCCCGAACGCGATGAGACGTCCCCCCTCGTCGACCACGGCCACGCTAACCGCTATATCCAACTCCCGGGCCTTGGCGTGCCCTGCCTGGATCATGGTGATGGCCCGGTCGATGGGTACAGGCATGGGTTCCCCTTTCGTACGGCGGTAGAAGTCCGCGTTCTTGTCGATGTAGTTGCGCCACCTCTCTGGAACGTCAATGTCCAGAAAGATGGCCTCAACGGGACACACCAGGGCGCACTGCTCGCAGGCGATGCATATTTCGGGGTCGATGAAATACTGGTCGTCGTTATCTGTGCTGTGAATGCAGTCGACGGGGCACACCTCAAGGCAGGTGGCGTCCTTGACTCCAACGCACGGCTCGGCGATGACGTAGGCTGAGAACTGGGATGTCATGTGTTCCTCTATGCGACGGGAGGGTCGGGCTCCAAGGGCAACTCGGTGAGAATGGGGTCACTGAGATGTATCCAGCCCTTCTTGCCAGCGGCTGAAAAATGCCCGTCGGCACCCGGGCGACCCAACCCTGCGGCTTCCCCCACCTTCACCGGATCGGCACCACCGAAACTGGCCCGGTAGCCCAACTCCCGTATGTAGGCAGCCAGGTTGAAGCTGACCAGGTTGCCTTCCAGGCTCGCCACCCGGCCCGCCATGCCCTCGGTGCTGCTGGGGTCGTGGTCCGTCTGCACCCCGCAGATGATGACGTGCGGGTAGTCCCGCACTATCTCTTCGGCTGACCGCTGGCCCTGACCATCGCGCAATTCGTCGGGACGCACGTGTCCGGGCTGCAGCCGGATGATGCCCACCATGTCGACCCCCAGCCAGACCCCCAACTCCTTCATGTTGGCGGTCATGCCAGCGAGATCGGGCACCTCGGTCTTCACCGGGTATACCGCCCCCTCAGGCGCGGAACGTATCGCGGCCGACAGGTCGTTGCCGGGGTCGGACAGGGGACGGTTGACGAACCTGTCCCACAGAGGGTCTTTGTCCCGGAAGCCGAACAACCGGCCCAGTATGCCTTTGGACTCCAGCGGGGCCATGAAGACTACTTGGCCCGCCCAGCCTTCTGCTGCTCCCGCTCCTTCAGCAGGTCGAACCGCCTCGTGTTCTCCTTGAGCGGGTGGTAGTAACCGATCTTCGACTTGGGATCGGGGGCTTCGTGGGCCCCGTTGCCGTTGCTCCCGTTCAAGCCGTTCTCGCTATGCCCGTTGGCACCGTGCCCATTGGCCCCAGCCCCGTTCTTGCCCGGCGTCTTGCCATGGTAGATCGCCGTGTCGTAGTCCAGCCACTTCACCCGCTTCCGCGGCACCGTCCCCCAGAAGACGTCGTCGATCCACTTGAGGGGCCACACCACGCCAGCCCGCAGGGGCACCGGCGTCCACTTCAGGCTCTTGATGGCCAGGTCGTGCCACCAGCGCCTCGGCTTGGTGTAGGGGCAGATGGTCACGCAGGACATGCACACTTCCCAGAAATCCATCACGTAGGCCCGCAGCCGGTAGCAGGTCTCCCAGTTGAGCTTGTACTTCTTGATCCCGTTGTGAACCACCTTGTCTTCCATGGTGATGCTGTTGGTGGGGCAGGTGGTTGCGCACTTGCGGCACCGCGCGCAGAAATCGCTGACCCCGATGTCGATGGGCTTGTCCGTCAGCAGGGGCATGTCGGTCAGGATGGGGCTGGACAGGTGAATCCGTGCCCCGTACTTCTCGGTGATCAGTATGCCGTTGCGACCCATCTCGCCGAGGCCCGCCGAGAGAGCCGTGGGCATCGGTTGGGCCAGGTTCCGTACCGCCGAGTAGCCCATCTCCTTGATGTACCGCACCAGGTTCTCGTAGATCGCCCCCAGCTTGGCTTGGCTGAAATGATAGGCATGGTCGCCGATATGGTGCCGGTGCGCCTGTATCTTGTCGTAGTCCCAAGCCACCGTGATGACTATGGCGTAGGGGTACCGGTCGGGAATCGACGTCCCCTGCTCCGCCTCGTTCTTCTGGGCCGTGCCTGGCACCGCCGAGAGGTTGTCCACCTCTGCCCCGTCGCTGTACAGGAAGGACGGGTGCACCCCGGTGATTCCCACGATGTCGGCCCCCATGTAGTGGGCCACCCGCTTGATGTGCTTGGTCAGCACCTTGGGGTCAGTCTCTTTGACTTTGTCATCGTTGATCTTGCCCTTGGGGGCCTGCCCCACGGCAAAGAAGGCCACGTTGCGCTTGTCGGCCGACGACTGTATGAACGATATTCTGCCCAGCGGGTCCTTGGA
>JAAXIE010000016.1 GCA_012270525.1 Dehalococcoidia bacterium
CTCCCAACCCTGGTCGCCGCAACTGTTGCGGAACTTCTTGATGGAGTCGAGGATGGGTTCCGGGGTGTCGCCCACGAAGTTGTAGCTGACGTCGACCACGATGACGGCGGGTCGGCTGCCGTACCCCTGCCTCTTCCCATAACCAGCAGCCGCGAACACCTGTTTGTCATGCTCCGGCAATACGTCGTCCCAAACAGCCATGGCGTCCTCCCGTGTTCTGGCGTCGTCGCAGGCTGGGAGTATAACACGGAGGGGCTGGGTGAAGGCAGGGTGCTGCGAACTTGCGCCCTCACGGGGGAAGGGATAACCTTTCATGCGCCATGTCCGGGCGTCCCAACTGGTACTATGACCACCCGCCTGCTTGCATGTGCCGCCGGAGTCAAGGAAGCGGCTCTCGGGCGTGGCCTGCATGGTATGAGTACGACACATGGCAGTCCCCTCGCACAGAACAGGTCCCTCCACGCAGCCCCGTTTCCTTCCCTCCAAGGGGTCAACCGCCCTTAAAGTCTCGAAGGAACTTCGGGTGCGGCACGATGGTTATGGTGGGTATAGTAGCGCTTCTTGTCTTGGGGGTATGTGGGAGGTTGATCGAACCTACCACGAATTCTCGAACTGCTGACCACCCCGATCCGAGGATGAGAAATTCTGATGAGAAGCGTTACATGTTGGGTCGAATCAACGATGTGCGCAGGCATGCCGGAGTCGCTCCTGTCTCCTTAGGTTACAATGCAGCCGCTCAATTGCATGCCGAATCCGGACTCGACAATTGTATCGGTGCCCATTGGGGTGTAGATGGCCTGAAGCCATACATGAGATATAGCCTAGCTGGAGGCTTTCAATACAACGCAGAGAACTGGGCTGGTTTGGGTGGTTGTGTCGAGTGGTACGACTTCTATGAGCCCATTGGCGATGTAGAAGAGAGAATCAATGAGGCCATGGAACTTTGGATGGACAGCGAAGGTCATCGTGAGACACTTTTGGACCCGCACCACCGGAGGGTGAACATAGGCCTCGCGTGGGATCGCTATTACTTGCACGCTGTGCAGCACTTCGAAGGTGACTACGTACAGTTCGATTACCTACCGACGATCGAAGAGAACATGCTAGTTGTTGTAGGTGAGACGAAAGACGGCCTCATAATAGAGGACGATAGAGCCTTGGCCCTTGCATTAACCTTCGACCCGCCTCCGTTTCCGCTTAGCAAAGGTCAGCTTTCGAGGACATCCTGTTATGGGTTAGGTCCTCCGATTGTTGGGATTCGGCCACCCCCGCCCAGAGGCCATCGCTATGCTCAACAGAAAGGGGATACCGTTCACGCCAGCTGCCCAGACCCGTATGAGGTGCCACCAGACACCCTAGCCCCGGGCTCCCCTAGAGAGGGTGAAGAACTTAATCGGGCTATGCGTGCGATCACGCCATCGGAAACATCCGTTTCAGTTCCTTTGGTTGTAGCCCAACGGTGGCGGGTTACCCATACATCGTTCGAAATCATAGCCGACGTTGGCGATCAGTTGAAGGAATATGGAAGGGGTGTCTATACGGTGGTGGTTGGAATGGCTATTTTCGAAGGTGAGGCATTACCACTCTCCCAGTATTCCATCTTCCACGACGTGACCCCGCCGAGTGGTTATGCTCAGTATGCCCCGGCTAACCAGCCGTAGCGGTGGGCAGCTCATTCCCTTGGCACCTCCAACACCCAACTCAGCGAGGCACCCCATGACCAGCCAACCGGACCTCGAAGTCCTGTGGGAGGAGCACCTGCGGCACGAGTTCGACACCAAGAGCACGGCCGATACCCTGCTCACCATGGTGGAGGATGCCTATGTGAACCATGTGCCCGTGATGACCGGCGGCTACGGCAAGAAGGCACTGGATGACTTCTACTCCACCCACTTCATCCCCAGGATGCCCGCCGATGTCGAACTCACCCCCATCTCCCGCACCGTGGGCAAAGACCGGCTGGTGGACGAGTTCATCTTCAAGTTCACCCACGATATGGAGATGGACTGGATGCTGCCCGGTATCCCGTCCACTCACAAGCGGGTGGAGGTCCCTTTCGTGGTGATTGTGCAGTTCGAGGGCGATAAACTGGCGCACGAACACATCTACTGGGACCACGCCACGGTCCTGGTGCAACTGGGCCTGCTGGACGTGACAGGCCTGCCCGTCACGGGTATCGGGCAGGCCGCCAAGGTGGTGGACCCGCAGTTACCCTCGAATGAGTTGATCGCTGGCCCGTAGGCTGCGCGTCAGGCTGCGAAGGCCTCCCTCAGAGCAGCAGAGGCCTCGGCGATGGCCTGGGCTCCCTTGTCCACTTGGTCGGGCATGCCGAAGAATCCATGGATCATTCCGTCGTAGCGGGTGCAGGTGGTGGTCACCCCAGCTTGGCGGAGACGTCGCGCGTACTCCTCGCCCTCGTCCCGTAGCGGGTCGAACTCAGCCGTGATCACCAGTGCCGGGGGCAGACCGGACAGGTCGCTGGCCCGCATGGGGGAAGCGTATGGTTGGGCCCCGTCGCCCTCGTTGCCAAGGTAGTGGCCCCAGAACCAGGCCATGCCGTCCCGGGTCAGCAGATAGCCGTCGGCGTTCTCCATGTAAGAAGGGGTGTCCAACCGGTACTCGGTGACCGGGTACACCATCAACTGGTGCACCAGGGCTGGGCCTCCCCTGTCACGGGCCATCAGCGAGACTACCGTCGACAGGTTGCCACCGGCACTGTCGCCGCCCACAGCCACCCTGCTGGCATCACCATTCAACGAGGCAGCGTTGGCGGCTGCCCAAGCGGTGGCTGCGTAGCAGTCGTCGGCGGCAGCGGGATACTTGTGCTCCGGTGCCAGCCGGTAGTCCACCGACACCACGACGCATCCTGCCTGATGGCACAGGTGGCGGCAGATGGCATCGTGGGTGCCGACGTTGCCGATGACCCATCCCCCGCCGTGGTACCACATCAGGACTGGGAAGGGCCCGGTGCCTTGGGTCCCGGAG
>JAAXIE010000097.1 GCA_012270525.1 Dehalococcoidia bacterium
AAGGACTCGATGACGTGGTCGAAGGCGCATGCTATGTGGCTCGGCTGGTCGTGGCGCAGCAGAGCCAGCAGTGTCTGGACCAAGCCGCGCACTGCCCCATTGGGCTGGCCGTTGGGCCCGCGTGTCGGTGGCATGGCGAAATAGGCGCGGAAGAGTTCGTAGGTGCCGTCCACCAGGTAGAGACGCATCTCAGCCGTCGGTCCCTTCCACCGCTTCAGCGACGGGCCGCGGAGCTGGGGGTGCGCTGTCCTGGTGCACGTGGCGTTCCGCATGACGAAGGGCGGGTATGCCGACCGCCACCAGCAGCACCAGTCCTGCGGTGATTCCGCCGAATAGGGCCAGAAAGAACGCAGGGTCCACCAGCCGCGCTCCTCCTCCCAGCGCCAGCATGCCTATAGGCCCCATGCCCATGACCAGGAGGCGTATGCCGATCACCCGCCCCCGGATGTAGTCTGCCGAGGCAACCTGCAACAGGGCCATGTTGCTGGTGAGGAAGAGTTGCATCATGAAGCCGACTATCCCGACCAGGACCAGTGACCGGAGGAACACTGTCGACAGGGCGAAGAAAACGATGGCCAGCCCCAGGGCGACCCCACCCCCCAGCAGCAGAAGCTTCAGCTGGCGATGTCCGCTGAAGAAGGCCAAAGTGACCACACCCAGAAGTCCGCCGACCCCGGCTGCCAGCCCCAGTAGCCCCAGACCGTCGGGCCCGGCCATGAGGATGTCGTCGGCGAACACCGGCAGGATGGAGTTGTAGGGAAGGGCGAAGAGGGTTCCCACCAAGCCCAGCAGCGTCAGTCCAACCAGCAGGGGTCTGGCAGCGATGTATTGCATTCCTTCCATCATCGCCTTCCACGTGCCACCCGATTGGCTGGCTGGCCTGTGGCTGCTGCCGCTGGGCAACCACAGTGCCATGGCCCCGGCTGGCACCACGAGCAGGGTGGCCACAAGGAAGGTCATGCTCATGTTCGTCCACTTGATGGCGTAACCCGCCAGCACTGGACCCATGATCTGGGAGACGCTGAATATGGTGGTGAACAGCACCACCGCACTGGTGATGTCCCGCGGCTCCACCACGTTGGGCACCATAGCATTCCGCGATAGATGGTACAGGGCGAATACCGTCCCGTTGGCCAAGGCCAGCACATACACCGGCCAGACCGAGTGCACCCCAACGAATAGCAGCAGAGTCTGGATACCCAGAATGACGAAATTCAGTGCTTCCCCGGCGACCAGCACACCGCGGCGACTGAACCGGTCCGCCAGCACTCCCCCCCAACTCGAGAAGAACATCATCGGGATCATGGCGACGGCATTGATGGCGGTCACCTGGAACGGGTCGCCCGTCTCCTCCTGCAACAGCCACCCGCGGGCGATGAGAATCATGAAGAAGGAGATGAACGATATCAGCGAGGCCGCCCACAGCACCTGGAAGGGTGTGTAGGAAAAAGCCCTCAAGGGGCCGGCACTGGTGCTCCCTCGCCCGAAATCGGCCATGTCAGCAGCGACAACCAGACCGGCTGCTGCTGGTCATGACCCGGCACGAGTCACTCATTTAGAGGGAAACCGGGCAGCCAGTACGTCTATGATCAGCTTGGCGGCGTACTGCACCGTCAGTTCGGAGGAATCGTAAGGAGGGGCAACCTCCACCAGGTCCATCGCCACCAGGTTATGGTCTCGCACCAGTGCCATCAGGCAGGGATATGCCTCTTCGTAGACCAAGCCACCCACCTCCGGGGTGCCGGTGCCTGGGGCCTGGCTGGGGTCCATGACGTCGATGTCGAAGGTGATGTAAAGTATCTCTCCCCGGGGTATCTGGGCTGCCACTGCTTCCGGCCCCAAGTCGCGGAACTGCTTGGTGGTGATGATGAGGCTCCCGTCGCGCTGGGAGTCTTCGTAAGGCTGGCGCCGCGCTACCCGGATGCCCACCGAGCTTATGTGGCCCACGAAGGGCAACTCGCGACAGCGCCGTATGGGACTTCCGTGAGTGTAGAGCACGCCTTGGTAGTCGTGGGAATAGTCCATGTGCGCATCGAAATGGACGATGTTCAGTGGCTCGAAACGGGAGAGTCCCCGCACAGCAGGATAGGTTATGGCATGGTCGCCCCCCACGATCACGGGAAACGAGCCACGCTCCGCCACCTTCTCCACGACCTGCGTCAGCTTGTCGAAATTCCGGCGCAGGTCCACCGGAAGT
Organism: Dehalococcoidia bacterium; assembly: GCA_012270525.1. The sequence goes on from JAAXIE010000097.1 coordinate 2,198, forward strand.
ATATTGATGTTGCCGCAATCGGCCATGGTGATGCCCCGCAACAACTCATCGCCAGCCTCGATGTCGTAGTAGCCCTCGGCTTCCTCTCCCCGACCGAAGGGATCGACATAGGAATAGCCCCGAGGCGCATCCCTGATGGCGTCGGGACCGTACCGTGCACCGGGACGACCCAGCGTACCCTGGTCGAAGGGGACTCCAATGAAGGCAACGTCGGCATCCAGCGTATCGAGGTCGGTGCACAGGGGTGCCTTGAAGAAGCTCCGGGGATGCGCCCGCACTATGGGCCAGTCTCCCTCGATGGGTGTACCTGGTTGTTGCGACACCGTGTCCCCCTCTGGATGGTGGGTGGAACTGAAGATGAGATGAGTCCCGGATACCCTAAACGAAGAAGCGGGTCTTGCCGTAAGGCTGGTCGAAGTACGTCCAGAAGTTGGACGTGATGCGCAGGTTCTTGAACATCCACCGGCCTTCCGAGCGGACATATTCCTCGTCGTAGCGCGCCGAGCCCCATACCCCTTGGTGTCCCTCTCCATAGGTGCAGGCTTGGAACAGGTACCACACGCCGGTGGCCTCGTCGCCGTTCACCTCGATCAGGGGGTTCATCACCATGTGGACGGCGAAGGGCAGGCGTTCCGGGGCGTGCTGGAAGAACTCGCGGATTCCGTCCCTGCCAATTGCCTTGCCACGGATGCCGCCGTCCCAGATGGCGTCCTCGGTGAACAGGCTGGCCAACCCCTCGACGTCGTAGTTGTCGTCGCAGTACATGCAGTAGCGGGCCTTCAGGGCCCTGATGCTCTCGATGTCCTCCAACCGCTGGATGCGCGCTTCCAAGTCGCCAGGCATCGTCATGCTCCCGTCTCGTCGCTGGGCCTTGGCCCTTCCTTCTCCGGTATGGGCCTGTGCGCCTAGCATACGCCATCCGCTGTCTGCTTTGAAGGGCGGCCCGTGACGAGTGAGCGCCGGGTGTTGTCGACCATTCCTCTTGACAGGCCCCAAGCGCGGGTATAGCGTCCCAATGCCTCGCAACTCCCCGTCCAACCGCTCCCCGACCAAGGAGGTCTTTCGTGATCTACAACGCCGAGAAGAGAGACATCTCCATCGCCGTCGGTGGCGACGCTATGATCACCCGCCGGATGCGTGCCTTCAATGAAGAGAGCTTCCTAAAGCTGCGGGATGTCCTGCACCATGCCGATGCTTCCGTGGTGAACCTGGAGATGCTATTCCACGATTACGAGAGCAGTTGGCAGTGGAGCAACGCCACCTACACCCGCTCCGACCCTCGCAACCTGGACGAACTGAAGTGGATGGGGATCGATGCCGTTACCACCGCCAACAACCACTCCTTCGATTTCTCCGAGGGAGGCTTTCTGACGACGCTGGACCACTGCCGGGAGATCGACCTGCCCCAAGCGGGAGGCGGGCGCAGCATCGACGAAGCCCGCGCTCCCGCCTACGTGGACACGGCACGGGGCCGCCTCGCGGTCATGTCGGCTTCCAGCACCTTCAGCGACCAGTCCCGCGCCGGTCCGGGCCGACCCGATTTCCGTGGTCGCCCCGGCATCAACGCCCTGCGCCACAAGCTGGTCCACCATGTAGACCGGGAGGTGTTCGACGTTCTGCACCGCGCCAACCGGGAGTTGGGATACCAGGAAGCCCAGGATGCCTACGAAGCCTTTGGTTTCCGGGGTATGGAAGACGACGTCGACCCTGCCACCCAGGTCGAGTTCATGGAGAAGCGATTTGTTCTCGATGAGCAGTTCCGCATCGAGACCTCGGTGAACCCCGACGATCTGGGTGGCATTGCCAAGTGGATACGTGGCGCACAGAAGCAGTCGGACTGGGTGATGTACGGCGTGCACTGCCATGAGAGTGGCGGTGCTGGCGAGTACCACGGGCACTCCCGTGTGTCGCCCCCTGACTTCCTGGAAGAGTTCGCCCGCTGGACCATCGACCAGGGATGCTTCCTGTTCGCTGGACATGGCCCCCACTTCCTGCGGGGCATCGAGATCTACAAGGGGCGACCCATCTTCTACAGCCTGGGCAACTTCATCTTCCAGAACGAGAGCGTTCTCTGGGTGCCCGACGAGGCCTATCGACGCTTCAAGCTGGGCTACGATCAGACCCCCGGAGACTATCTCGACACGCGTTCCGGCGGTGGGACCCGCGCCTTCGCTGGCGATCCCGTCTTCTGGCAGAGCGTGGTGGCGGTGTGCAACTACGCTGGGGGAGACCTCCGCGAGATACTCCTGCACCCCATCGACATGGGGTACGGTCGCCCCATCGCGCAGCGGGGCCGACCCGTGCTTGCGGAGGGCCCCATGGCCCAGCAGACGCTGACCTGGCTACAGGACGTTTCCCGTCCCTACGGCACCGAGATAACCATTCAGGGCGA
>JAAXIE010000296.1 GCA_012270525.1 Dehalococcoidia bacterium
AACCGCTCGGTGCTGCTGCTGGAAGCAGGTCCCGACTATCCGGACTTCGCCCACCTGCCCGATGAACTCAAATACGGCTACGACGCCTCTGCCGAGGGCCCGATCATCCGCACCCCGGGAGGCCACCCCATTACCCTCCAGACCGACCAGCACAACTGGCAGTACGTGGCCCGCTCCACCGATCTGGCTCCGCCCATGCCCATCCCCAGGGGAAGGGTCACCGGTGGCTCCAGTGCGGTCAACTTCTCCGGCTTCCACCGTGGCGTACCCGAAGATTTCGACGCTTGGGCCGCAATGGGCAACGATCAGTGGAGCTTTGCCCAAGTCCTCCCCTACTACCGGAAAATCGAGACCGACGTCGATTTCCACGACGACAACCACGGCACCGACGGCCCCATCTTCGTGCACCACGCCAAGAAGGAGGACTGGCATCCCATCCAGCAAGCCTTCTTCAACGCCTGCATCGATGCTGGTTTCCCCGAGGTCGAGGATCACAACAGCCCTTACTCCACCGGTGTGGGCCCTTCCATCAACAACAACCACAACCGGGTGCGGTTCAGCACCGCCCTGGGGTATCTCGACCCCGCCCGGCACCGTCTCAACCTGACAGTCCGGCCCAACTGCTATGTGCAGAGGGTTGTCTTCGACGGGAACCGGGCCACTGGCGTCATGGTGGAGAGCGGTGGCGAGACCTTCGCAGTCGACGCCGACCAGGTCATCCTCAGCGCGGGCGCGGTGGGGACGCCCCAGATACTGATGCTCTCCGGTGTCGGCCCCGCGGAACACCTGCAGAGCTTGGGGATACCCGTGGTCTTGGACGTGCCCGGTGTCGGCCAGAACCTCCGCGACCACCCCAAGGTGTACGTCACCTGGAAGGCCAAGGACGACTACAGACCGGTATGGGACCGGCCCCGCTCCGGCATTGCCCTTCGTCTCACCTCTCCCGGTTCTTCCATGCCCAACGATGTGTCGGTGAACGTCAGCACCTTCGTCACCGAGCGGGCCAACCTCCTCGATGAGAACCGCACCACCCTGACCGACGACCCCACCGAATCGCGGCTGGTGGAAATGATGGTCCCTCTGCTCCTGCCGTTGAGTTCGGGCGAGTTGAGGCTGAATTCCACCGACCCGAAGGACAAGCCCTACCTCGACTACAACTACCTCGACGACCCCTTCGACCGGCAGCGTCTCCGGGACGGGGTAAAGCTGGCGATACAACTGGGCGGGCATCGCGACTTTGCCGACAAGCTGGGAGAGAGAGTTGCCCCCACCGATGCCGACCTGCAATCCGACGAGTCCCTGGACAGATGGCTGATGCGCGAGGCCACTACTTTTTCGCACATCTCCTGCACCTGCAAGATGGGGCCCCGCTCCGACCCAATGGCCGTCGTAGACCAGACGGGAGTCGTTTACGGCATGGAGAATCTGCGCATCGTCGATGCCTCCATCATGCCCGACCTGGTGCGAAACGCCATCAACCCCACCGTGATCATGCTCGGCCAGAAAATCGCCGACCAGATCAAGTAGCCGGAGCCGGGAGTTGACTCATGCCCTGGAAACCACGCCCCGGTTCCTGGTCCGTACAGCCACCATTGACGATCAGGAAGCCTTGGTGGCCTTCCAGCAGCGCATGGCTTGGGAGACGGAAGAGCGGGAACTGTCGCTGGATACCCTGCGGCAAGGAATAGCTGGCGTATTTGACCATCCGGAACGAGGCTTCTACCTCGTGGCCGAAGCCGATGGCTTGGTCGTAGCAGGACTGCTGGTTACCTACGAATGGAGCGACTGGCGGGCTGCCAACTTCTGGTGGATACAGAGCGTATTCGTCGAAGCAGGTTGGCGACGTCGCGGTGTCTATCGCACCATGTACGAGCGGGTGCGAAAACTGGCCTCCGACTGCGGGAACGTTTGCGGTCTCCGCCTTTACGTGGAGCAGGACAATCATGCGGCCCAGCGCACCTACGAGGCGATGGGCATGCATCGCACCCGGTACCATATGTACGAGACCGAACTGCGGTAGGACCCGGTGCTCGGTGTAGTGGTGGAAGGCGTATAATTCTCCGGTAATACTCGTCGGTTATCTCCTCTGAAGGAAGGGCCTCATCGTGAAACTTGTATACTTGCTCGCCCTGATTCTGCTGGTCGCCATCGCAACCATGGCCTGTTCCGGGGACCCGCCCTCGCCCAGCCCTACGGCAACGGCAGTTTCAACGGCTGAAGCTGATGCCAGTCCACCCGCCGACCCCGCTGCAACCCAGGAGCCATCGGCCCCCACCGCCACACCTGGACCTACCGATACACCCGGGCCCGACACCGCCGTTTCCACGACGCGGCCAGCCGATACGCCGGCAACTCCAACGGCCACCGCCGAACCCAGACAGCCAACCCCAACCTCCGCACCCACGGCGACCCCAGCCGCCCCGGAGACGCCATCGCCTGTACCCGATCCTGCACCAACTGCGCCAGCGCCTGCACCGTCTCCCGACCCCGCGACGCCCGTACCGACAGCAGAACCTGAGAGGACGGAACCGGAACCAGACCCGGAACCCTCCCCCGATCCTGAAACGCCAGACCCAACCCCCTCCCCTGTTGCGTCACCCGCTGTCGACCCAGCCACGTCCACACAGGGAACAACGCCCAGCTTTCCGGGGGTGCCGGTCAAGACGGATTCCGGTCTGTTCTACGTGGACGAGCTTGTCGGTTCAGGCGACGTTGCCGAGTCCGGCACGGTGGTCGAGGTCCACTACACCGGTCAGTTGATGGACGGCACCATATTCGACACCAGTGCGGAACGGGGGCCCTTCCAATTCACCCTGGGCCAAGGCATCGTGATTGACGGCTGGGAAGAGGGCATCGCCGGAATGAAGGTTGGGGGCAGACGTCTCCTCGTCATACCGCCTGATCTGGCTTATGGAGACCAGGGATTCGGGGACCTGATTCCGCCCCGCGCCACCTTGCTATTCCACGTCGACCTGCTCAGCGTGTCCCCCTAGCGCGCGGGGACACTAGCTCTTGGGAGCGAAGAGGCTCCATCCGGGGCGGGTGAGGCTGTCATCGCTGCGGTCGACGCCAAAGCCCTCCGTCGATGGTAGTTCCAAGGCCCGCCGTATGGCCCATACCGAGAGGCCCTGCACTCGGTCCATCTCCGCGATCTCATCAAGGCTGAAATAACCGGCACCGATCGTCTCATCACCATCGAAGCTGGGTTCGCCTGAAATTGGGGTCAGCCGGAACACCACGTAGATGTTGGCGCTCGGCCCTCCGATGGAGCCAGCGATGGAGTGGCGGAACCCCACGATGTCCTCCACCTTCGCCACAACGCCTGCTTCTTCCAATACCTCGCGTTCCACCGCGTCGACGATCTCCTCGTCGGCCTCCACATACCCGCCGGGAAGCTGCCATGCCCCGCGGTTCGGGTTGATGCCCCGCTGGATGAGCAGCCCCTTGTTGTCGCGGATCACCACGCCACCGCACCCTATGGAGTAGTCCCCGAAATGAAAATAGCGACAACCCTCCCTTGGACAGGCAGGACGCTCACGGCCACCCTCCATCTGCGACACCAGTGGCGTACCGCAGCGCGGGCAGAAATTCATGGAGCACCTCCTGTCAGTGGGCGGTCACCGCGAAAAATGTCATGGATAGGGCAGGCGATTATATCAGGGCCGTCGCACTCCGCTGCGCAACTCCGTGGCCCCTGACTCGGTCGCCCGTTGCTCTCCCCGTAACTCAGTAGACGACACATCTGCCCTGAAGTCCGCCTCCGGGATCCCATGAAACAGCTGGGCGTGCTCCGCGGGCACGGGCACATCACCCAGCCCACGGAACGAACCCTCGTTGACGCGCCCCGCAACCATGATGCGACACCCCAGGTCCCCGATTTCCTTCAAGGCTGCTCTCATGGCGTCTTCGTCGTCGCCGTAATAGCGCGGGTGCACCAGCCTGACGGCGGTCTCCCAGCCCAGCACTATCGTGCAGCCGGGCAGGAGCCGGGCCTTCTCCAGGAACGTGGGCGCGCGGGTGAGGATCACCGGGCTACGCCCCCGAAACTGACCGATCCGGCCCTCCACCTCCGCCGTGGTAAGCGGTGGCTTGTCCACGTTGGCCACCGAGAGCTCGAATGCGAGCTGTGATCCGGTGATCCGGGAAGCCACCTCCGCCAGCCTGAGGTGCCCCTCATGCAGCGGCCGGAACGACCCAGGCAGCACCGCTCCCTCCCACGGTTCGTTGACCTCCAAACGCCCATCGGCATGCACCGTGACTGCATGAACGCCGTGCGCCGATTCCGGCTCGGTCAATGCCTCTACCGGGTTGGAGTGCTTCCAGCGTGACACCTCCAACTGGTCGCCTTCCGTGAGCAGCGAAGGAATATCGAAGGCCACCCCGCTGGCTTCCGCCAAGGCACGGAGGGTCAACCGACTGCTGACATCCTCCTCGCCAGCCCGGTCCCGCAATCCCTTGTGCAGCACGAGGTTGCAGGTGGCCACCGTCTCCTCTCCCCAAGTTGCCACGCAGCAGCGGTGGTCGCCACGCTTGGGGCGGTTGGTGACCAGTGTTGCGGTGCAGGCCAGTCCTATAACCTGCTCGTCGCCTTCCCGCAGGGTCAAGGCCCGGTTGTAGGCCGCCTTGGCCATGTCGCGGGCGTTGCCGGGCGAAACATACTGCTCCGGCTCATGCCCCAGGAAGCCGATCATCGAGTTCCGGCCGTAGGGCACCAGGGCTTCCAACAGAGTGCGGGATGCGCCGGGAACGCTCAGGATCCAAGCCAGAGCCTCGGAGCCTGCCCCCGCAAGGGCCACCACGGCCTGCTCCGGCGTGGCGTGAATCGCCTCGATGACGGCACGAATGTCGTCGTCCACGCCCCGCCGTCTCCGCCTCTAGGACGTCCTGGTGCCTGGCGGGCGCCAGTGGGCATCTTTTCGCGGGCCGTGGGACCGCACGTTGAGGCTCAGCCGCTCCAAGCCTTCCACTTCCACCTCGACCCGGTCGCCGTCGTTCACCGGAGAAAGACCGATGTGGTGCGTGCCACAGCAGATGACGTCCCCCGGCATCAGCGTGATGTACTGGGTTAGCCAAGCGATTTGCGCCCGCACCGGGTGGTTCATCTCCCCAGTGTTGTAGTCCTGCCGCAATTCGCCGTTCAGCCACAGGCGGACCCGCAGGTCTTGTGGGTCGGGCACCTCGTCCCTGGTGACGATTACCGGCCCGATGGGCGCGTAGGTGTCCATCCCTTTTCCCATGAAGGTGGTGCGCCGGTTGGGAATGGCACGGTTGGAAACGTCCACGAAATTGAGGTAGCCGAACACCAGGTCAAGAGCATCCTCTTCCGACACATGCTTGCCCTCGCGCCCGATGACGTATCCCAGTTCCGGCTCGGGGTGGTGCACCAGGGCCTCCGGTATGTCCGGTATCTCGATGGTGTCCCCGTGCCCGATGATCCCTGTGGCCCCCTTGTAGAAGAAGTCCGGTGGCTGGATGTTCGGTTCGTCCTTGTCCTGGTAGTTTGAGAATGCTGCCAGAATGTTGTGCGGCCGTGGCAGCGGAGGCCTGATCCTGACGCTGGACACGGGTACGCCCTGCTGTGTGTTGGCGATGGCCTCGAACCGTGGCCGGAAGCCGTCGAAGTTGGCTATGACCTCTTCCATCAGGTATTCAGGGGGCCGGATGCCCACGTGCTCAAGCTCGCCGGTCACGTCGACCACCCGGTCGCCGCGTAGCACTCCCATGCGGTAATCGTCGAAAAAGAGAAGCTTCAGAGCAACACCTCCGGGTAGGTGTTTGGGCCGGAGCCAGTGGCCCAAGTATCTGGAGGGCCCCTGCAAAAGTCAAGCTGGCCTAGCCTGGCTTAAGTCCGGCCCTGGCGTGCCGCTGGCGCCGCTTTCCCGTTGACATCCCAAGCCCACGGGCCTATAACAGCGTGCAAAGAGCCACACCAGCAGTCTGCGGGGCCCTGATCCCGTGATCCCCTGACTCCCCCTGACCAAGGAGCATCCCAATGGACGACCTGACGAAAGACCAGGTGACAGCCCTCGGCCGGGCCGTGGGCCTCAACATACAGGACCCCGAATTGACCGAGGTCACCTACAATATCAACGCCCTGCTACAGGCCCTCGACGACATCAACCCTCCAGGGGTGGATGCCATCGAACCCCTTCCCATCGTCTTGCCTCCTCCATCCGGTTGATGCCTTGCCCGCGCACCTGCCGCCCTCGATTCGCCCTCTGCGAACACCCTCAGTCGCCCCTTCCGAAGCTCCCCTCCAGTTGCCCCAGACCCAACACGTTGCCCCGCATGGCGGCCAGCACCTCGTTCACGGTTGCCCCCGCCTCCAAGTCCAGCTTGCGGTCCAAGGCGTACACCATGAACCGGTAGGTGTGGGCCAGCCCTGCTGGCGGGCAGGGGCCTCCGTAGCCCAGTCGGCCGAACCCGTTCACCCCGTGCTTCCCCTCTGCGGCCCTCTCCTCTTCCCCTCCAAGCCCTTCCTTCAGTTCATGCCGGTCCCCATCCAGGTCGAAGGCGATCCAGTGCACGAAAGTCCCTCCGGGAGCGTCGGGGTCGTCCATCAGCAGGGCCAAGGATCTGGTCTGGGGAGGCTTGGGGCCAATGGCAATCGGCGGTGAAACGTCCTCGCCTTCGCACGAATATTTGACCGGTACCGTCCCGCCATCCTTGAAGGCAGGGCTGGTGACCTCCATGGCTGCGATGCCCCGTTCCAACGCACCGGGCGTTGGGCTCGGCTCCTGCCCTCCGCACGCAGCCAGAAGAGTCACAACCAGAATCAGCACTGGCAACCCCCATACGTAGCGGGGGAAACGGCCAGTGCTGATGGTCCGACCGAGTCTCGTTGGCGGAACCCTGGGTCGTTGCCGACCCGTCGGCGACCCGGCGGGCGGCATCAGTCCCGCTGCTGCAGGACCTCGCCAGCAAAGGTCATCAGCTTGTCCACCCGTATCACCACCGCCACGCCCTTGCGCTCCGGGTCGCGCTCCAGCTCTTGTGGAATGGTCTTGGCCATCACCTTGTCGCGTATCTCGCCCTCTGAATGCACCGTGGCCACCCCGTGGAAGCGCCATTGCAGACGCTCCTCCGCGTTCCGATATACCACCGCCACGTTGGGGTTCTCCGTGATGTTCTGCAGCGTGGTGCGATGCGTGCGCTCCCAGTAGGCCAGCGACTGGTCGTCGAGCACCATCATGCTGCCCTTGGGGCCTATGTCCGGCTCGCCGTTCTTGTTCGCGGTGGCTATCCAGCAGACGTTCCCCTCCGGGATGAACGCTCCGTCGATGTGGGTCGCGATACTTTCGTCGAGATTTATCATCACTTCCTCCCAGTCGATTCACAGGTCTTGGTCTGCTCGGCCGCCAGGGTACTAGGCTCCGGCGGGCATCGCCTCTTTGAAGCGTCGTATGGCGTCGATATGTGGGCCCGGCCCTGCCAGGTTCCCCCGCATGGTGTTGAAGGAGAGGTGACTGGCCCCGATATCCCTCCAGAAGCTGGCCCATTCTACCCACACCTCGGGGTTGTTCCCCGCTTGGTTGATGTTGATCCGCGCCTCGATGCCTATGGTGTTGGGATCGCGTCCCGCTTCCTTGGCATAGCCTCGGAGTTGTTCCACCACAGCGCGTCCCTCGTCGCTGGCAGGCACCATGGGAAACCACCCATCGCCCATTCGCGCGACCCTCTTCAGCAGCCTCTCGTCTCGGCCTCCTAGCCATATGGGGATAGGCCTCTGCAC
>JAAXIE010000209.1 GCA_012270525.1 Dehalococcoidia bacterium
GGGATAGGCCTCTGCACCGGCAGCGGGTTCAGGCCGGCCTCGTTGATGGTGTGGTATCGCCCGTGATAAGTGACCACCTCGTTGGTCCACAACGCCCGCAGCACGTCCATCTGCTCTTCCTCGCGACGGCCACGATTGCCGAAGCTCTCCCCCAGTGCCTCGTACTCCACCTGGTTCCAGCCGACCCCCACTCCGAGTCGAAACTTGCCTCCCGTCAGGATGTCAATCTCGGCAGCCTGCTTGGCCACCAGGGATGTCTGACGCTGCCCTAGGACCAGTACCGAGGTCACCAGTTCCAGGTTCTGGGTGATGGCCGCCGCGTATCCGTACAGCACCATCGGTTCGTGGAACATGTCCTTGCTGTTGTACGCCCCCGCCCAGTCGGGCCGGTGGGTGAGGTCGGCCCCCAGCACATGATCGAACACCGACACATGGCTGTACCCCAACTCCTCCGCTGCCTGGAAATACTCGCGCACCCCTCCCGGGTCCGCTCCGATTTCCGTCTGCGGGAAAACGACTCCAAGCTTCATCGAAGGCTCTCCTCTATCGGAAGGTACGGTGGCGGAAGGTGCAGTACTCCCACGGCGCTAGCTGCCCAAATGGGAAGCCCGGATGTCCTGCAGCGACTGGTCGGAGTAGGTCATCAGGTCGGGGGCGGGCTTGCCCAGCATCACCTGCATGTAGCACGGCTCCAGGCTGTCGTTGTGGAAGCCATGCACCACGTTGGGCGGACACAGGACGCAGTCCCACGGGCCCAAGCGGGTCTCGTGACGCTCACCATTCTCGTCGTCCCAGAACACCTGCATGTGCCCCTGCAGCACGAAGAAGACCTCCTCAACCTCGTGGGTGTGGGGAGCGTTGCCCTCGCCCACCGGCACGTACATGATGCTCAGGGTGAAGTTGCCCGGCGGTATGGAAAGCGGATCGGCCTTCCCAGACGCCCCCGCACCGATGTAGCGGTGCTGCGCCCGTTTGTAGCCGGAAACGCTGGCATCGGCAAAAGCGTTCCAGTCCGGCTTGCGCTCCCGGAACAGTGCCACGGGGCAGGTCTCGCCCCATACTCCGGTATCCTTCTTGCTGGCGGTAGTGCTCATGAAAGTCCTCCTTGCTTCACAACTAGATTCTATCGCGTGCCGCTTCAAATTGCACAGCGTGAGGCGACAAGGCGGCTTGGAGTAAGGCTGTCTGTGGCGGAGTCTCGAAGAGGACGCAGGTGTCCGGGCTTCCAGCCACCTGTGATTCAGGCGGTACTGGGCTCGTAGATGCCGTTGGTCTGGCTCGGCTCCAAGGGAAGGGGTGCGGTCGTTGGCTGGTCCACTGTGGCCTCCCCCAGAACGGCAGCCCGTCCTGTGGCCGTAACCTTGTAGTAGCCTGGGTTGCCCACACGCTCCAGCCAGCCGAACTTCTCCCGCGCGGCATTCCTGATGGCCTGCACGAAATCCGTGGGTTGGGGCCAGCCTGTCGCATCGAAGATGCCCGCCAACTCGGTCGCCGACACCCCCTCGGCACCCATGTACAACTCGGCCGCGTAGGTGGCCACCACCACCCGGCGCATGTCGCCCAACGGATTGACCCGCCGGCAGTACGCCGCCGCTTCCTCGTAGGCTGGAGCGTCCCCAGCGAGGCCCTCTAAGTCGGTCGGCTCATCCGCCGTCCCGTCCTCAGTCGAGAAGACCTCTGATGCAACACCGGGACTCTGCGCCGGGGATGCAATCGGCCCCTGCGCCGCCATAGCGGGAACATGGGCATCAGCATTGACCGAGACAGCACCCGAAGCGATCAGGCGCATCATGTCACGCGCCAGGTCGGAGTCGAAGAATTCGAGCGTGTAGGCTGGCTGGTTGGTTGGTTGTATGGTAACACGCAGCAGCATGCTACGCCTCCGGGCGACGTTGCTGCTAACCTAGCACGCAGCCCGAATGAATAGCAACGAAACCAGCGACGGAGGTGACCGAAAAATCACCCGATTGCCTCCCCCCATTCCGGCATCGCCTCTCGCCTCACTCGCCCTCACCAAAACGACCGATGGCAGTGGAAGCTACAGGGACTCTTTCAAGCGGGTCGCCAGGGAGCGTGTCATTCCGGGCACCGCTGCAATCTCCTCCACCGCGGCTTCCTTGATGCCTTTCAACGTGCCGAAACGTCGCATCAGCATGCGCTTTCGCTTGGGGCCGATGCCGGTTATGTGGTCGATGGGCGACATCGTGGAGCGCTTGCTACGCAGGTTGCGATGGTACGTTATGGCGAACCGGTGCGCTTCGTCCCTGATCCTCTGCACCATGTAGAGGGCTTGGGAATTGCGGGCCAGCACCACCGGCTCGGGGGTGTGGGGCAGGAATATCCACTCGTTCTCCTTGGCCAGCGACGCCAAGGGAATGAAATCGATCCCCATCTCCAGGAACACCTCCAGCGCGGCCGAAAGATGGCCCTTGCCACCGTCGATGAGCACGAGGTCCGGCACTATGCCCCAGCTCTCATCACCGGTACGGTGAGGTTCATCGGTTGGTTGCGGACCCGCCTTGCCCTTCAGGTCCGACAACCTCTTGAAACGGCGCCGTAGCACCTCCTGCATGCTGGAGTAGTCGTCCACCCCTTCCACCTTCTTGATGCGGAAGCGCCGGTAGTGGGCCGTCTTGGGCGCCCCTTCCTCGAAGGTCACCATGCTGCCCACCGAGTTGCTGCCCTGTATGTTGGAGATGTCGTAGCATTCCATGCGGTGGGGCGGATTGGGCAGGTGCAATTCCTCCTGTAGCTCCATCAACGCTTGGTGCGTGGCATCGGCGTTGGACAGCCACTTGGCCCTGCTTTGCGACAGACCCTGCGAAGCATTCTCGGCCGCCATCTGCACCAGGTGGTGATACTTGCCGCGCTGGGGGCAAAGAAGCGTTACAGCTTTGCCCCGCGTCTCCCTCAGCCACTGCTCGATCTGTTCCTGTTCCTCCAGCGCGTGCTGGATCAATATGCGCCGTGGCACGTTGGAAGCCGACTGGTAGAACTGCTTGATGAA
>JAAXIE010000143.1 GCA_012270525.1 Dehalococcoidia bacterium
GGGCGTCCAGTTCCGACAACACGTCGTCCAACAGCACGATGGGGCCGTCGTCACGGAAGCCGGACAGATAGGCCGCTTCGGCGAGGCGCAGGGCTAGGGCCACGGTGCGAGCTTGGCCCCTGGAAGCATAGATGCCCATATCCACGTCGCCCGTGAGAAGGCGCAGGTCATCGCGATGGGGGCCCACGCTGGTGGAACCGGTGGCCAGTTCGCGCCCCCGCCGGGCCTGCAGGGCCTCGGTGAACCGCTGTTCCATCTCGGCACGCTGTTCATCCGGATGCTCATCTGCCCAGGCCAGACCATCAACCGGGAGCGTCGGCTTGTAGAGCAGGGCCAGGGGGGACCCGTCGGAGAGTTCGCCATGAATCGATGATGCCAACGCATCGAGGGCGACCAAGGCCCGCATGCGGTGGCACAGGATGTTGGCCCCTTCTCTTGCCAATTGCTCGTCCCAGAATGCGAGTTCGTCATCACCTGCCCGCTTGTCCTGAAGCAGTCGCAGGAGTTGGTTGCGCTGTTGAGTTACCCGCTGGTACCGCTGAAGAGAACGCAGGTAGTGGGAGTCGGATTGAGAGAGGAGGATGTCCAGGTAACGGCGGCGACCTCCAGGGGAGCCGTATACCAACTGCAGGTCCCCGGCGTCGAACAGCACCGCATTGACAACGCCGATGAGGTCGGCTGCCGACCTACGAACCCGCCCCACAGTGGCCTGCTTGCGCACCGAGAATGAGGCCTCGCGTCCCTGGTCTGCGGGTACGCACTGGTATCCCACCGTCACGCGCTCGCGTCCCGTGCGTCGCTCGATGATGCCTGCCACCATGGCATGGCCGACATCGTGGGAGGCTTCCCAGTTGACCAGTTCTCGCTCATTTTCAGCGCGAAAGGAGCGGGCCACAGCCAGGAGGTATATTGCTTCCAGGATGCTGGTCTTGCCTTGGGCGTTGGATCCCACCAAGACGATTGGGTTGGGAGGCAATTCCAGTTCCAGTTCGCGGATGTTGCGGAAGTTGGTCAGGGTGAGACGTGACAGGTACAAGGCGGCGGGCTAGGGGTCGGCTTCCAAGCCCCTGATACGATCTTCCAACTCAGTTACGCCGCGGTCGTCACCTTCGAGCAGCCTGTAGCAGCGGTCGAGGTAGAGTTGGGTGAGGGTCGCGCCCTTGACAGGGTCGGGGGTTAGCATCGCCTTGAGCAACTCTGCTATCTGGTAGTTTGGGGGCATGTGGCGTGCCACGGCGACGATTTCGTCGCAGGTCTCCTCGCGCAGGGTGCCATCGTTGCCGTCGAGAGCGAACCGCAGCTTACCCACCAGCTTGGTGAGTTCCTGCAGCCGGTCGCTGTCGTTCATCAGGCCGTACAACACCTCGTTGACGCTGAAGGACTCTTCCGAGGCTTCCCCGGCCGCGGATTCGGGAAGGGCAGCGGCAGCATCGGGCTGGCTTTCCTTCCAGAGGCGGGCGTACTCCTGAACGGAGTCGCCAGCGGTCTGCATCATTTCGGGCAGGTCGTTGGTGGCGACGGTGCCGCCACAGACCAGATCGTCGGCGCGCGCCTCGGCCAAACGCTTCAGGTGCTCGTAGCTGTCTACCTCTTCCGGTACGGGAGGCAGGGAGAAGGCCGACAGGTCCTTGAGGGGCTCGGCTGCCAAGTGGGACACGAGGAAGGGAGGGACGTATTTGGAGAAGTCGATGGCCATGGGCAGGGTGATGGCGTAGGTTGCCACCAGTTTCTCGGCATCGTACCGAGCGCGGAAGTAGATGATGGCATGGCCGCGAGGCGAACCCGGGTCCCCGATGTCAAAATCCAAGGCCATGGCCATGCTCCCGGTACGATGGGTTAGTTTCATTATACGGCATGGGCGGCTTGGCGGGCCAGCGGTGCGTCTCTTGCCAGCTTTCGCTGGCTGTCGATTTGGAGCTTGTAGTTGGCTTCCTCGGCATCGAGGTTCCGTTTATCGACATCGGTCTTGGCCCGCTCTATGAATTGGTTCCATGAGGTGTTTCTGATCCTGCTTGCGCCCATGTTTGGCTCACCCAAGTTCTGGCTTGGCATGGAGGATAGAGAGGGGCAGGCATGCGGGGAGGAGGCGCGAGAATGCCAGAGAATAGGCGCAGGGCTTACGGGTTTGGTCAGACTGCAGGTTGGGGGCGAGTGCTGTGGGGGAGGGGGATCGGGTTGGGAGCGTGCCTAGCTCGCTCCAGGCGATTGCAGGGCATGGCTCCAGCGAACCGTGGTCGGGGCGGGGGCAACGATGGGGCGGAGACAGGATACAATAGCTTCAAGGAACTCCCGATTATGGAGGCTAGCTATGGAGTATGGGGCCATGATTCCCAACCTTGGGGCGGCGGTGGACCCGGTGGAGATCGGGGAGTTGACGCGGCGGGTGGAGGAGGCGGGTTATGAGACGCTGATGGTCAGCGATCATGTGATCCTGCCCGTGTCCCTGGAGTCACGTTACCCCTACAACTCCAGTGGGATTCCCTCGTTCAACGCCGAGAACGACATTCTGGAGCCGTTTACGCTGCTGTCGTTTCTGGCGGGCGTCACGCGGAGGGTGCGGTTGGGGATCAGCGTGCAGGTGCTACCCTACCGGCACCCGGTGCTGAATGCCAAGATGATCACAACGCTGGACGTGCTGTCGCAAGGCCGGATCATCGTGGGGGTGGGAGCGGGCTGGCTGAGACAGGAGTTCGAGGTGCTGGGGGGCGATTTCCCGAACAGGGGCCCTGTCACCGGTGAGCATATCGAGTTGTTCAAACTCCTGTGCACCGAGGAGGAGCCGGTGTTTCAGGGGCAGCACTACCAGTTGCAGGGCTTCAAGATGAAACCCAAGCCAGTGCAGAAACCGCATCCGCCCATCTG
>JAAXIE010000288.1 GCA_012270525.1 Dehalococcoidia bacterium
GAAGTTGGGCACCCTGTAAGGCCCTGCCATGTTCGACGCAGTGAGGGTGGGCACTATGACCCCATGGGTGCGAACGTAAGCCCCTATGTCGCCATAGACGGTGACCCGCATCCCCAGAATAGTGCCATCGCTCTTGGCCGCAACCTCCAAGCGGCAGATGTGCTCCCGTGAATGGTTCGCCGACACCAGGTGTTCGCTACGGTCCTCAATCCACTTCACGGGTCGCCCCAGCTTGATCGACGCGAAGGGAATGATGAAGTCCTCGGGGTAGAACTCACCCCTCACGCCAAACCCGCCACCCACGTCCGGCTCGTAGAAATGGATGCGATGCTCCGGCATTTGCAACAGGGACGACATGACCTTGCGATTGAAATGGGTCGTCTTGGTCTCACCCCATACGTTCAACTGGTCGCGCCCCTTGTCGTACGAGGCTAGAAGTCCCCGCGTCTCCATGGGGTTGGCCGTATGCCTCTGGATATGGAATTCCTCGGTACGGGTGTACTCCGCGTCGCGGAATGCCTGGTCTACATCGCCGGTTGCCATCGTGAAATCACAGGCTACGTTGGTGCCGGTCTTCTCGTGGAGAAGACTCTCGTTGCGCAGCGACTGGTAGGCATCGGTAACCGCAGGAAGAGGTCCGTATTCGACTTCCACCAAGTCCATGGCATCCTCTGCCACGTACCGGCTTTCGGCAATCACCACCGCTACCGGTTCGCCCACGTAGCGCACCTTGTCCTGCGCCAGAGGGTACTGCAGGAACCGGTCCAACCCAGGAAGCGGGGCCATCCGCATGGGGATGGGTCTGACTTCCAGCATCTCTTCGGCGTCCTTGTGCGTGTAGACCGCGACGACCCCCGGCATTTCCCGCGCCTTGCTCACGTCGATACTGTTGATCCGCGCATGGGCGTGCGGGCTGCGCACGATGGCAGCATGAAGGACGTGTTGTGCCTTTACGTCATCGGTGTATGTGGCCCTGCCGGTGAGGAATCGAAAGTCCTCTTTGCGGGTAATGGGCTCGCCGATGTAGGTCTGGGTCATGGTGACTCCTGGGCAGGATGTGGCAGGTTACAGTGGTCGAGCAACCAATCGATTATATCATCGCGAACCTGTCCTCAAGGGCAGGGGTAACTCAGCTATGACATTCGTCCATTGCCCGTGGTTGTACACACCGCTACACTCCCGCCAACGTTGTCAGCCCGAGGGACCTCCTTCTCATGAGATACATCCCCGCAGTCATAGCCGCCGCCGCGGTACTTCTCGCCGGATGCACCAGCAACCCGCCTACCCCAACCCCCGACCCTCGCATCGATCAGGTGCAGTCAGCAACCCAGTTCCTTTCCCAGGAAATCAAGCACCTCACCCAGCAGGTGGCCCAGCTGCAGACCACCCCCACTCCCTCTCCTACCCCCACGCCTACCATCACGCCGACCCCCGGACCGACCCTCGAAGAAATTGTTGAGGTCGTTGAGGAACGCATCGCTGAGGCCCTTGAAGAACCACCGGGAGCCGACCGGCAAGCCACCGTCTCTGAGATTCTCAGTGCGGTGCGCGGAGGATTCGCGGCCTACCAAGCCTCCCGACCTACCCCCACTCCTGGGCCGACTCTGGCGGAAATTGCCACCGTCGTGGATAACCGTATCGGCGTGGCCATTTCCGCCCTCCCACCAACCCCCACGCCAGCGGATATCCAGACGATAGTCGACGACGGCATCTCCGACGCTGTCTCGGCATTGCCTCCAGCCCCTACGCCCGGTCCCACTCTGGAGCAGATCGAGGGGATCGTCACCAACCAGGTCGCCGAGGCCGTCGCCGGGTTACCCAGCGTTTCCATCATCCCGCAAGCCTCGGCATCCAGTCGGGCCATCCTGACCGGTGGCATCACAATCTCCGTCCACCCGGGCCGACCCGTCGCCGGACGAGACGTCGGGTTCACCTTGGAAGGGTTGGACCCGTGGACGAGAGTGGAGATCGAGTTCGTCGACCCCAGGAACGAGTCTGCCGAATGGGTCACCGCTGACGAAGGCNNGCCATTACTCCCGCGAGAACGGAAGCCCCGTTACCCGGCAGAGCCTCTATGCGGATGCTTCGGGGACCCTGTCCTGGCAACGCATTGGAACCAAGGACGTCGAGGGCATCTGGACTGTCCTGCTGGGCATCGACGGAGCCAAACATAGCGTCACCTACCCGGTAAGCCAGTTGCAACTGTCGGTCCAGGACGCCGAGGTCGTGGGCCTGGAGATGCGACGCTACCAAGGCTCCGTCTCCGATTCCTACCTGGCCTCCCTCGTGCCAACCAGCTTTGCCGTCGACTTGCAGGCCCACCTAGCATGGGTGGTACGAAGAATGGAAGACAAGTACGGGCTGCGCAGCACGCAAATACCTGACCTCTACCTCATGGCCGACCGGAAGAGCCTGGAAACTGTTGCGGAAGCTACCAAAGGCTCCGTCGGGTTCGAGCACGGGTACTATCGCAGCCACGGTGACCGTCCGGGAATCTACATGAGGGCCGACCAGTTCCGCACCGGGATACAGCGCCTGCTCACCCACGAATACGTCCACCTCATGGTCGATGAGTTGTCCGGTGGCTCCGAGGTGCCAGCGTGGGTCAATGAGGGGCTGGCAGACTACGTGGAGTACCAACTGGGCTTGGAAGCGGAACGTCCAAGCGCTACCCGGCTGCTCCTCTACCTCCAGGTGGACCGCGTGAAACAGGCGCAAAGCCTCGGCAATGCACCCAGTCTCGTGCGACTGGAAGACCAAGCGACCTGGAACTCACAGACGAGTGAGGCAGTCATCGACCTCCAGTATGGCAAGGCCTACATGGCGGTACGCTACATCAGCGAGGAATTCTCGGAAGACGCTCCCATCGAGATAATCAGGCTCGTTGGCGATGGCCTGTCCCTGCCCGGTGCCATCCAGCAAACCCTGGGCATCTCCTACATGGAGTTGCGACGACAGGTCGACGCCTGGATAGCCCAATGGACCGACCCCGACCGCGAGGATGTCCGCACCTACGTGGACCTAATGAACGACGTCTATGACCAGCTGGATAAGCAGATAGAGAGGCGAAACGACGAGTTGGGTAACAACCAGTCACTGTCCCAGCGGGCACACGTCCTCCGGGACGTGGTGAACGAAATCGAGGACATCGAGGACCAAGTGCTGGACATACCGTTCCCCGAACCGCAGCGCGATATCCATGATGCATTCCGCGTCTACGTGGAAACGGGGCTGGAATGGCTGACCCTGGAGAGAGACTACGCGCAGACAGGGCGCGACAAGAACCGCACAGACGCCAATGCAATGCTTCCCGAAGTCAACGCGCGAAGCTCCGAAGTCTGGAGGGCTTTCAACAATCTGCAGTACATCTATCAAGTGGGAAGGTACTAGGCCGTGAGAGAAAGAATAAAGGCCCCGCCCGCAGACGAGGTTGTGGAATACCTCTTCAAGCCCAGGGCCCTCACCTCGCCGGGCCGGGACTTTCGCATACTGCTGCGCATCAACCGCGCCCACGTGGTGATGCTCGTCCGGCAGGCTCTGCTGGACCCCCAACACGGCCGAACACTGCTCCTCGCCCTAGCGGAGCTTGAGGGCGCAGGGGTGGAATCCTTGCCCTTCGACCCAGCCTTGGAAGATGCCTACCTCAACATGGAGCGCGACATCTTCCAGCGTACCGGCAGCGAAGTTGGCGGCAGGCTGCACACGGGACGCAGCCGCAACGACATCTACGCGACGATGACCCGCATAGCAGTGCGCGAGGCCCTTCCCTCATTGGTCGACCCCCTGCTGGAGTTGATCGACTTGCTCCTAAACAAGGCGGAGGTACATGTCCGTAGTGTGATGCCCGGCTACACCCACCTCCAACCCGCCCAGCCCACCACCATGGGGCACTACCTCACCAGTATCGCGCTGGCCCTGGAGAGGGACGTCCAACGCCTCATCGCCGTCCATGGC